>NHDN01000021.1 GCA_002171765.1 Verrucomicrobia bacterium TMED60 | reverse complement strand
GTTGCTTATGTATTGTCCCGTGAGTTTGGACTCGATCTGCCCAAGGCGATGCATCCGGAAGTGGGGATTTTGGTGAATGAAAAAGCAGATTCTGAATCCCGAGAACTCGCGGCCGATGAAATCTATGCCACTTTCAAGGAAGAATANNTNGAAAAGAAAAGTCCNCTGGAACTGATATCCTATGATACCAGTAAGGAAGCGGGAAAAGAAGAAATCTCCTGCACCGCATCCATTCGCCTGNANGGNGAAGANAAAGGGGTCACCGGTCAGGGAAATGGACCGATTAANGCCTTTGTAAATGCCTTGGAGCNGGAAGGNTTNAAGGATTTNAAGTTGGTCGACTATCGTCAGCATTCGATTGGGGGAGGCTCNGCCACCGAGTCGGCTGCTTTCGTACAATTGCAGACCAAGGTGGGCCGGGTTGCCTATGGATGCGGGATCAATTCGAGCATTGAAAAGAGTGGGCTGCTCGCTCTGGTTAGTGCCTACAACCGGACTCGATAACAAGAGGGTAANCAAGCGGCTTAGTCCTGTAATAACTTTACGGACAATTGTAATTAAATATTTACTTTTNAATTAGTATTAGAAATATANCAAGCAATATAAATATTTCTAATATTATTTTGCACAAATTAGGTACAAATCCGGGGATTCAATTTTACAAATGTTTATATAATGTATNTNATGGACATACTGTTAACAAAAAATAAAATCATTACCAAGTTNCTGTGCTTTCTGATTACAGCACTACCGTTTTATAATTTTGTAAGCGGTCAAAGTCCGAATCCAACTTTAACCGCAAAGGATCTTCAACCAAATTATGGCTGGGCATGGGTCGATGAATTTCCCTGGATTTACTCTGCTTCGACGAGTTCTTGGTTTTACATCAATGCTAGTGATACTGTTTCTAGTTTTAATTATACCAATGGGAGCTACCTTCCATTTTTTTCAGATACGACCAAACCTTCAGGTTGGTATTGGTTTTCTGAAAACTTTCCCTTTATCTACTCCCATCAAACTTCATCATGGACTTACCTCACTGGAATTGACGAAGGTCTCCTTTTTTATAATTCAAACCATAAGGCTTGGAGAACTTTCAGCAATTCCCTCGTAAACTATTATGACCCTGCTCTGAAGCCATTTTATCATGGAGTCGCATCAGGAGACCCTTTGCAGGATGCGGTAATTATCTGGACAAGATATACTCCTGATGATGAAGAAAGTGGTCCATTCGACATATCTTGGACAATGGCTACAGATAATGAGATGAACGCTGTTGTAGCTTCCGGTAATGCAAGTTCTAAACAAGAAAACGACTTTACTGTAAAGGTTGATGTTACTGGTCTGTCCGCAAGCACTACCTACTACTATCAATTCACAAGCGGATCAACCAAATCCGTTATCGGAAAGACTAANACGGCACCTTCGAGCGGTGCTGAAACTATACGCCTTGGCCTATCCAATTGTGCCAACTTTCCAGTTGGGTATTTCACTGCGTATCGGGACATGGCACTTCGTGGAGACTTGGATGCGGTTTTAAATCTTGGTGATTATATCTATGAGTATGGAGATAATGACGATCTTCGCCCACACATCCCTTCAAATGAAATCGTTGAACTNGACGATTATCGTGCCCGATACTCTCAGTATCGTTTAGACCCTGACCTTCGGTTAGCACATCAGCACATTCCTTTTATTTCCCTTTGGGATGACCATGAATTTGCAAATGATTCCCACAAAACTGGTGCTGACAACCACGACCCTTCCACTGAGGGATCATGGGATGACCGTGTGATTGCAGCCAAGAAGTGTTACGATGAATGGATGCCCATTCGTCCTAATGTTTCTTCCGGTAATTTATACCAAAAACTTCCTTTTGGTGATTTACTGGATATCTTCATGACAGAAACAAACACTTATCGGGATGGACCTAATAACAACGATCCAGTCACCGGTGACTATTTAGTTACTGCGACTGGTCAACTTTACTCCGTTCTTTACGGATCCCCGCAACACCTTTCCCCAACCCGCACACAACTCGGGATCACACAAAGGGATTGGTTAATCGGAAGTCTGGCTGCTTCTTCGGCTAAATGGAAAATAGTAGGTTCCTCCAAAGTCTTCAGTGAAATGAATGAATGGTTTGCCGCCTCCCAATTTGGTGACACCCCACAAAATACTGAATCCAGGACAACCGACGGGTGGGACGGATTCCCCGTAGAAAGATCAACCATTATCCAATCCTTACAATCCCTTGGTGTACAAGGCATTGCCTTTGTGGCTGGGGATGCACACATAACCACTTCCAGCGAAGTGGTCGATCAAGCAGACACTCTTGCCCTATTGAGTGGAGCTGGTTCTGAATCGCTTATCAATTACATTGCAACGGGAGAAGGTTCGGTTGCAGTTGAGTTCGCAACTACCTCCATTACTTCACACAACTTCGACGAAGGTTTGTTACCTTTCACTAATGGAACAGTGGAAGCAGCCATGGGGCTTGCCAAGCAGCTTGAAACTGCCTTTACCACTCCTATTCCGCTTGCAGCACTGGCATCCTTAGGTGTGCAACCTGAATTGTTCTCTTCCATTTTACCTGACGGCACCATCACACCCAACTACCACATCAAGTATGCTAATTTAACCAACGAAGGCTACAGTGTTTTGACCATCAATCCTGATGAAATCCAGCGGGATAATTATTATGTTCTAAACAAATCTGATCACGATGCACCTATTTACTGGGGGGGAGGAACCAAAACCGTTTATGGAACCAATAAGCTATCCACGGCGATTTCTGAAGCGTCGCCTGTAAGTCGGAACACCTTCACTAGCGATCCTTCATCATATATCCCNCTCAACTAAGTTTTCAGCACAATACCCCATTTAGCCGATCCTTTCAGGCTAAGGATCGGCTTTTTATTTTTATTCAGAATAAGTTTCAAAAATCTTGATTAGGATGCATTATTGAATCTAAGTGTCCGAAAAACAAATATCATCGAATAAATTCAAAACAATAGAAGGGGTCCTCGAGCGAATTACTTTTTACAATGAGGAAAATGGATTCCTGATCGGGAAATTAAAGGGGGGAGACAAGACCGCGGAGATTGCAGTGGTTGGGAAAGCCCCCAAAGTCCAGTGTGGGGAGACTTTGGTACTCCTCGGAAAATGGGTCAATCATCCCAAGCACGGTCGGCAATTTTCCTTTGATTCATTTGAGAGTAAATTACCCGCTTCTGCCTATGGGATTCGAAAATATTTGGCCAGTGGATTGATTCATGGAATTGGAAAGACTTATGCCAATAAAATTGTGGATAAATTTGGGGCCGATACTCTAAAAGTAATTTCCGAAGAATCCGGTCGGTTACGGGAAGTGGAAGGCATTGGGAAGAAGAGGATAAAAAGTATCCGGGAAGCATGGGAAGAACAGAAAGCAGTGCGGGAGGTGATGATGTTTCTTCAAACTTATGGCGTCACCGATGCCCTCTGCCTTCGTCTGGTTCGAAAATATGGAAATTCTGCCAAGACGATTTTGGAAACCGATCCCTACCGCATCATTCGGGAGGTCAAGGGAATCGGATTTAAGACCGCGGATAAGATTGCCCTCAACCTTGGGCTTTCCAATAACGGGCCCGAACGGATTGAGGCGGGCATCCTCCATACCGTACAGGAAGCCGAAGATCAGGGACATAATCATGTGGAGCGGAGAGAGCTGGTGATCCAGGCAGCCAACTTATTGGAAACCGATTCCAATGAGGTGGATAAAAGAATTGATGTACTCCTTGAAGGTGAGGACTTAGTACCTTCTACGACTGACTGGGTCCAACTGCCCACTTCTGCACGGGCCGAACAGACCCTGGCCCGTTGCCTGACCCATTTAAAGAACACCCGCTCTTCTCTTCCGCCTATCCAGGTGGAAAAAGCAATCGTATGGGCCCAGGATAAGGCAGGTTTTGGCTTTGCCGATGCCCAGATGGAAGGAATCAGGCAGGCCTTACTCTCCAAGGTTTCCATTTTAACCGGTGGCCCGGGTACGGGAAAGACCACGATTCTTCGGGCCCTTGTTTCCATTCTAAAAGCAAAGAAGGCAAAGGTCTTATTGGCAGCACCAACTGGCCGGGCTGCCCGAAGGATGGCGGAAAGCGCTTCCCATTTTGCCCAAACCGTTCATCGCTTGCTGAAATTCGACCCCAGTCAGGGTGGATTCACCGTGAATGAACAAACTCCCTTGTCCTGTGACTTTTTAATTATGGACGAGGCCAGTATGCTCGATCTTCGCTTGGCTGCTGCCCTGATTCGTTCGATTCCACCCCAGGCCCATTTGGTCCTGGTTGGGGATGCTGATCAATTGCCCTCAGTGGGCTCGGGAAATGTCCTCAAGGATCTAATTGATTCCAAGCTCCTGACCGTGACCCGGCTCGAAGTTACCTTCCGCCAGGCAGAAGATAGTGGAATTGTCGGGTTAGCTCATGGCATACTGGAAGGGAGAACCGGCCCTCCTTCCCCGCTTGATGATCCCAGTGCAATCAATCCCCGGCATGATGTACATTTTGTGAGGGCGAATTCACCCGAGGAATGTGTCGCCCANGTCACTCTGCTTTGCCGCGAGGTTCTGCCCCGTAAATTTTCCCTGAATGTACGGGCCGATGTACAAATCCTGGCTCCTTTGCACAGAGGCATTGGAGGGATTGGGAATTTGAATGATCAAATTCGGGATGCAATCAATCCAACCGGGGCGACTCAGGTAATGGGTCCCTTTCTCTTTCGCGAAGGAGATAAAGTNATTCAGACCCGAAATAATTATGACAAGGATGTGTTTAATGGNGACATGGGAATTGTGGATGCGGTCGATACCCTCAACGGAAAGGTGGACATTCTTTTTGATGACCGCCGAATTACCTANGAAAGAATGGAAGTGACCGACCTACAACCTGCNTATGCAATTTCGGTGCACAAGAGCCAGGGNAGTGAATATCCCGTGGTCATTTTNCCCCTGCTCAAGCAGCACTTCATGATGCTTCAGAGAAACNTGGTCTATACNGGCCTGACCCGGGCAAAGAAGAAGGTTATCTTCGTTGGGGATCCGGCTGCTTATGCCATGGCGATTCGAAACGATAAGACCTTGGTGCGACAGACCGATCTCGTTCGAAAGCTAAAGGAATGTATGGCTTCAGACCCGCAGGAAAAACTTCTTTGACGAATTCCCTAATCCAGAATCAAAAAGATATTAAAGGATAAAATCAGGTAAGCAGGCAGGGCTTTAATCAGGGGGTCCCTGAACCTCTTCAGGTGTGCCATGACCGCAACAAACATTATGACAGTAAGAGCAATCGCTACGGGCTTTACAACGATGGGGAAAAAGTAGCCGAAGAGTAAGCAAACCGCCAAGCTTAGCTTGACCACGCGGGTAACCGGTAAGACCCAGCCCGGGAATCCATACACCGCAAATTCTTCCTTCATATTTCGGGCATTTCCGGCACGAAATCTTGAGGGCCGATTGTAGCCGATAGTCCAGGCGTAAATAATACCGAAGGAGATCGCACCCTTAAATACGAAGGCGGCAAGCAAATCCATCGGATCAGGATCAGGGTACATGAGATTAGGATGAAAGCCTGGAAGAAAATGAAAAACGAGCTAAAAACCTAGATTCTTGAAAAGATTNAAGGCAACTGAACTCAAAAACCAGCATCAATGTTCAATAGGTGGCCAGCAAATCCAAGAACCACTTAATCATGTAGAAGCAAGAATAAGCAGCACCGACTACAAAAAGAGTAATAATACCCGTTGCAACATTCTTGTTAATCTTTGCACCTTCAAGAAACTTGGGCTGTTTTTCCATCGATCCCACCATTACGATCAAATATACCACGATCGCAAAAATTGGCATTGTTATCATGAACCAGTCGAATTCAGAATTCATATAAAGTCATCATGTTGAGCATCCTAAGCAAGTCAAGAAAGGGATGGTTGATTTCATCGGGATTCTTAAAAAAAATCACGAAAAATCAGAAATTCAGGTTGTATTTAAAAATTCCTTCTGAATTTTCATCTCTGTGATTTCTTACAAAAAAAATCTTCCTTGTTTTTTCTTCTCTTTCTTTATGCTATTCTCTGGAATGCACTCTTCGAGTAATGCCAAAGAGAATAATACCCTGATCCGTCATGTAGTCTGNTTTAAATTTAAGCAGGATGCTACTACNAANCAGATTNANNAGGTCGAAACAGAATTCGGAGCCCTTAAAAATAAGATCCCCGGTATTCTCTCNNTNGAATGGGGCCTNAATAACAGCCCTGANAACTTAANCAAAGAATTCACCCACTGCTTCATCGTCAGTTTTGTCGACGAAAAGGCCCGGNAAACTTATCTGCCCCATCCAGATCATAAAGCTTTTGTAAAAATCCTTAAACCTATATTGGATGATGTATTTGTCATCGATTTCACTCCCTAAAAATTGTTTCCCATGATTCGAATGCTTCCCATTCCCTGTCTNATTATTNACGCCTTATTTGCCTGCATCTTGTCCGGTGAGATCCGAACACCGGCCATCATCGGGAACAANATGGTATTACAACAAAACCATAAAAACCCAATCTGGGGATGGGGAAATCCAGGAGAGTTGATCCAGGTCCAGATTGCGGAACAAAATCATAAGGTGGAGGTCAGCCCGGAAGGATACTGGAAAGTTTTCCTCGATCCAATGCCAGCATCGGTGACGCCCAAGGTAATGACGATTCAGGGAAGTTCGGAGCTTAAGTTTGAAAATATCTTGGTGGGCGAAGTCTGGCTATGCTCGGGACAATCAAATATGGGATGGGCCCTGGGGAATTCAGATGATTCTGATCTCGAAATCATGACCGCCAACTATCCCAACCTCCGCTTGGTCAGCGTACCCCAAGTTGGAACGCAGGAGGCCCAAACCGACTTTAATGGGCGGTGGGAATCCACCACCCCGGAAGTCGCCAAAAATTTCTCTGCCGTTGGATACTTATTTGGCCGCCGCTTACACTTGGCCCTAGGGATTCCCGTCGGACTGATAGATAACGCGTGGGGCGGATCGGCCTGCGAAGCCTGGATTCCAAGAGACCGGTTAAATCAGCTTCCGGTGGCCAAGCCNTACATGGATCAATGGAGGGAGACTGAAAAAACTTTTGATTACGACAAACTTCTCGCAAGTTACCAAGAAAAACTCGAGGCATGGAAAATGAAGGCTGAAATTGCCCGCAAGGATGGAAAGCCCCAGCNAGGNGGCCGTCCCCGGGCTCCACGTAACCAGCTGACTGGCCAGCATCGCCCGGCCAACCTTTACAATGGAGTCCTGAACCCAATTATTGGATATGGAATCAAGGGAGCGATTTGGTACCAGGGCGAAAGCAACGGAAGGCGTGGACATGCTTACCGTGAAGTCTTTCCCCTGATGATTCAATCTTGGAGGGATGCCTGGAAGCAGGGTGATTTTTCTTTTTATTGGGTCCAGTTGGCGGATTTTATGAGTGAAGTACCGGATCCTCCCTCCGAACAGACCTGGCCGGAATTAAGGGAAGCTCAGACCTTTACCCTGGATAAGCTCAAAAATGTGGGTGAGGCCGTGATCATAGATGTCGGGGAAGGTCGGGATATTCATCCTCGCAATAAACAAATGGTGGCCAATCGGTTGGTGCGCAATGCCCTGGCCAAGGACTACGGGATGGAAATCCCCCATCAAAGTCCACGCTATCAATCCATGGAAACCGAGGGAAATAAAATCATTCTTAGCTTTGATCATGTGGGACAGGGCTTGTATTGCTTTGATGTGCGGGAACCGATCGGTTTCTCAATTTGTGGGGAGGATCAGAAATTTGTCTGGGCACAGGCCAGGCTGGTTGGAAAAGACAAGGTGGAAGTATGGGCAGAAGGCATTGAAAATCCGATAGCAGCCCGCTACGCTTGGGCGGACAATCCCGTCTGCAACCTCTACCGCAAGGACGGATCGGTCACTCTGCCCGTCACTCCCTTCCGCACCGACGACTTTACTATGATCACCTTTGGGCTCTAAAAATAAACCGAATTATGCAAACCAAACTTCTCGCACTCTTCCTCATTAGCTCTTTGGTTTCAGCCCAAGACTTACCCAACATTCTTTGGATCACCAGCGAGGATAACGGGCCCCATTTCGGGTGCTATGGCGATGACTACGCCACCACCCCTCACCTCGACACCCTTGCAAAAAAAGGAATGATTTATACCCGGGCCATCTCCAATGCCCCGGTTTGTGCCCCTGCCCGTACCACGATCATTTCCGGGATGTATCCACCTTCCACTGGAGCGGAACATATGAGGAGCATGACCCGTCTGCCTTCCAATTTCAAGATGTACCCAGCCTACCTGCGGAAATTGGGATATTATTGTACCAACAATTCCAAGGAGGATTATAACTTGATGAAAGAGGGAGAGGTCTGGCATGAAAGTGGAAGGAAAGGGCATTGGAGAAACCGGCCCAAGGAAAGTCCCTTCTTTGCCATTTTCAACTTCACCATCTCTCATGAAAGCAAGATTCGAAAGCGGCCCCATCAACAAGTCCATGATCCTGCCAAGGTCCGAATACCCGCTTACCACCCCGATCATCCCGAGGTGCGNAANGACTGGGCCCAGTATTATGANATGATCACCGAGATGGATCAAATGGTCGGGGATAAGCTCAAAGAACTTAAGGATGACGGTCTCGAAAAAGATACCATCATATTCTATTTCGGGGATCATGGTTCCGGAATGCCCAGGAGCAAACGTTGGCCTTTCTTTTCCGGGCTGAATGTTCCCCTCATTGTACACTTACCGGAAAAATGGAAACATCTGGCCTCTCCGGATTTTAAAGTGGGTGGAAGCAGCGACCGACGGGTTGGGTTTGTGGACCTCGCCCCCACCCTGCTCAGCATCGCCGGACAAAAGCCACCCGCTCACTTCCAAGGCCACGCTTTCCTGGGTAAACATCAGGCTCCAGAACAGGAATACGGATATGGGTTTCGAGGACGCATGGATGAACGTTACGATATGGTCCGGTCCGTGGTCGGGAAACGCTATGTCTACATCCGGAATTACATGCCCCACAAACTCTACGGCCAACATGTGGGCTACATGTTCGTTACCACCACCACCCAAGTTTGGAAAAGACTCTTTGATGAAGGGAAGCTCAACCAGGACCAGAGCCATTTTTGGAAAACCAAGCCACCCGAAGAACTCTACGACCTAGAAAACGATCCGGACGAGGTAAACAACCTAGCCAAGTCCAAGGATCATGCCGAGGTTCTGAAAAAGATGCGTTTGGCCCACATCAATCATCTCAAGAAAATTATTGATGTTGGATTCTTACCTGAGGGAGAAATCCACGAACGATCCAAGGGCACCACTCCTTACGAAATGGCACGCACCGAAAAGTATCCCTTTCAACGAATCATGCTGGCGGCCGATATGGCATCCGGTCTCTCTCCCTGGGCAACTAAACCACTCATTGGCTACCTCAGGGACAATGATTCCGCAATCCGCTACTGGGGAGCCATGGGGCTTTTAATGCGGGGGAAACAAGGGGTCAAGCTTGGGGGCAAACACTTGGAAAAAGCTCTCCTTGATGATTCGCCTTATGTTCGGGTCGTGGCTGCCGAGGCCCTCGGAACCTATGGATCCAAGGAGCAAATCAAGTTGGCCCTTAAAACCCTTGGGGAGCTTGCAAATCCGATCCAAAACGGATGCTTTCCATCGATGTTGGCCATGAATGCCATTGATCATTTGGATGACAAAGCAAAATCCCTGCTTCCATTCCTAGAATCCATGCCTCAGACTCCCACCGAGGTAGATAAGCGATTCCAGGGCTATGTGGGTAGGTTGGTTACTACCACCGTTAGTGAACTTAAAGGAGAAAAATAAAATGTTTAAAACCCTGCTATCCATTCTTACCTTTTGGGTTTTCCTCCTTGGCTCGATCCAAGCCAAGCCAAAGCCCAACTTAATTTTCATACTCGCGGATGATTTAGGATATGGCGACCTCGGATGTTATGGACAAGAACTGATCAAGACTCCCCGCCTCGATAAGATGGCGGCTGAAGGGATGAAATTTACCCGCTTTTATTCCGGCAGTACCGTTTGCGCCCCTTCCCGCAGTGTGCTCATGACCGGGCAACATATGGGACACACCCATGTCCGTGGGAATGCAGGTGGTGANATGAGCCGTCAAAGCCTACGGGATCAGGACCTGACCGTAGCGGAGAAGCTCAAGGAAGCAGAATATGCCACCGCCCTGATCGGGAAATGGGGCTTGGGAGAAGTGGGTCAGGAAGGTCACCCGCTCAAGCAGGGATTCGACTACCTCTATGGATACCTCAACCAAGTACATGCTCATAATTTTTATCCTGAATTTCTTTGGAGGAATGAAAAGAAGCACCTGCTATCCAATGTGGTTCAGCGGGTGGAAAAGAAAAAATATGGAGGCTTTGTTGGAGGAGCCGCAACCAAGAAGGTTGAATATACCCATGATCTCTTTGCAAACGAAGCAATCTCATGGATCAAGAAAAATAAAAATAATCCCTTCTTTCTCTACCTNCCATTGACCATCCCACATGCCAATAATGAAGGAACCCGCCTTTTTGGNGATGGAGCGGANGTACCGGATTATGGAATTTATAAAAACAAGGATTGGCCCAATCAGGATAAGGGACAAGCCGCTATGATTACCCGAATGGATAAGGATGTGGGCCGTATTCTGGATCTCCTTGAAAAGCTCAAGATTGCAGANAATACCTTGGTTATCTTTACTTCCGACAACGGCCCTCATAATGAAGCCGGACACAACCCGGAGCGTTTTAATCCAGCCGGTCCTTTAAGGGGGATGAAGAGGACCCTGACCGAGGGTGGCATTCGGGTCCCTACCCTTGCCTGGTGGCCCAAAACAATCGAAAAAAATTCCTATTGCGATCAACCTTTTTATTTCGGTGACTTGATGAGNACGGCATGTGAAATGGCTCAGATTAAACCGCCCAAAGAAACCGACAGCATTTCTATGCTTCCCACCCTCACTGGTGAAACCGGCAAACAAAAACGCCACAAATACCTCTACTGGGAATTTTATGAGCGCACTTTCAGGCAGGCTGTAATTCTGGAAAACTGGAAACTGATTCGTTCAGACATGGACAATGAAAAACTTCAGTTGTATGACCTGAGCACCGACATCCATGAAGATAGAAACTTGGCGTCNCAAAAGACTAAAGTANTAAATGAAATGCTGGCATACATGGAAGAAGCCCATCGCCCTCANCCCAAATGGGTAACCCCACGGTCTCAGAAGAAATAAATTTACCGATCACAGGGCATTAGTGCCCCGTCCTTCATGCCGTGGATAATTTTCTTATCCGCAGGGCAAAAGGTGGCCAAAGTACCCCTTCGATTGGCAGTGCCTCCGGAATAAAAGAAATAAGGAGATAAGCGGACTCTCCCCGGGTCGCTTTTAATATTTCCATCCTGATCAAAAACAGGATGTTCAAATTTTCTGGGCTTACAAAATTCTTGCATCACAAAAACAGGAGATGGAAATCCAGAAATTGCATCCTCAAGTGCCTGCGTCCACTGATCCACCGAAACATCATCTCCAATGACCACGCTTCGTGATCCCCATGCGGTTTCATGAAAGCCACTGGCTTTGAGCACAAGCATACGCTCCTTTTTCGTCGCCCGGCTCAAGTCCCTCCAATCAGAAATCGGATTTCCCTGTAAATGAGGACCATCCAGGTAAGAACCGGGTGGTAATGGAACCGGGTCCACAATCCAAGTTCTTGGAATTGCTGATCTTAAAACCTCCAACTCTTTGGGAGTGAGGGTTTCGGACCAGAAATCTTGAAGCCGATGGTGATGAAAGAGAGCAAGGGATAATTTTTCTTCCTGAATATGCTTCATCGGTGGAGTTACCACCAGTTCCCCAGCTTCGACCAACTTCATCCATTGAGACATGCCCGGAATATTTTCATGGTCGAATAACTCCCAAAATCGATAAATTAAATCCACTCGTTTTTCAGCCAATGAAAGATTTCCACCTTTGATTTCTAAATCTTCTGGCTTACATGCCTGAATGGAAAATCCATCTTTTTGAAGTTCCGATGCCAGCCATTCCATTTCCGGCAGATAAGTTTCTGCTTCCTCACTTACTACGATTACCATATTTGCCTTGATCCCACCGAATGCTTGGGCGGCATCTACTAAGCTTGCCCCAAAAGATTGAACCATACTGGTACCTTGATTGAGCTGATAAATGCTTTCCAGCTTCGCAGTTAACCCGATACCTCCAGGTACCGAGTCCCATTCCGTTAAAGCAATCCCATCGATNGTGGGAAGTAGATCTGGACGGAGCACGGCGGGTATTAAAGAACGAATTTTCTCGGACCGGGTGTGGGATATGATCCAATCNGGCTTNCCCGCATCATAATAATCCGCAACCCATGGAACCCGAAGGTCTTGGTTTCTAAGAATGGAATCATTTTTCCATGACTTTCGATAAAGCAAATCAATGGCCCGATAAAAAGAGAGGGCGACCTTTCCCAAATCGTCGAGCCATTCTTGAACTCGATCACTTAATTCCCATGGATGGGGTGACCATTTCCAAGTCTTACCCGCAAAAAGAGAATTCTTTTGACTTTCTTGGGCTTCTTGAGCCGTCAAAACTGGACTCATTGAAACACCCTCAGTCCTCGACTTGAATATCCTTACTTCTTTGACGGGGGCATCCAGCCCGTAACCAACCGTTGACAAAACGATCNAGTTCACCNTCCATCACCGCCTGGACACCGGATGTCTCCACCCCGGTACGTAAGTCCTTCACCATTTGGTAAGGCTGGAAGACATAACTTCGAATTTGATTCCCCCACCCCATTTCTCCTTTTTCACCGTAGAACTGTTCCATCTCCGCACGTTTTTCATCCTGCTGCTTTTCATAAATTCTAGACTTTAAAACTTTCATCGCAGTTTGCTTATTCTTTAACTGAGACCGCTGGTTTTGACACTGAACCACAATATTGGTGGGTAAGTGGGTAAGTCGAACTGCAGAATCTGTCTTATTTACATGNTGCCCACCTTTTCCACTGGACCGGTAGGTATCGATACGAAGNTCATCTTCAGGAATATCCATATCGAGGTCATCATCCTCGACCTCTGCAATCACATCCACCGAACAAAAGGATGTATGCCTTCTTTTATTGGAGTCAAATGGACTGATTCGGACCAAGCGGTGTACCCCCCGCTCCGCCTTGGCGTACCCATAGGCATTCAAGCCATCAATCCGAATGGAACAACGACTGATCCCAGCTTCCTCTCCAGGTTGTAAATCCTGCATTTCCACTTCAAACCCACGCCGTTCTGCCCATCGTATATACATCCTCATCAGCATATCCGCCCAATCACACGATTCAGTTCCACCTGCCCCAGCATGAATACTGAGTAGGGCCGGACGGGCATCAAAGGGTTCACTTAGAAAGCTGGCGACTTCCAAGTCATCAATACTGGAAAGCAGTTTCTCCAAATCCTTAGAAAATTCTTTGGATATTTCCTCATCCCCTTCATCCTCTTCACAAAGTTCGCATAAGGCTTCCAAGTCCTCAACCTGGGCTCGAAACTCTTCCACTTTGGAAACGGTTTGCTTTAACCGGTTGTTCTCGGAACCAACTTTTCGTGCCTTGTCTTGATCATCCCAAAAAGAAGGAGCGGACATTTCCTGCTCAAACTTAGCAATCTGGACTTTCTTTTCATCGCACTTTAAAAACTTCCACAAGTGGTTGGTGCGCTTGACCAGCTCCTGCATTCGGGTTTTATCTTCAGGAATTATCATAATATTAAACGGTAAAGTCCAAGCCTTCCGGAAGATCAACATGGAGCCCGCATTCTCGGCCATGTCCGCCATGACGGGTATCTTCCGGGGATTCGACTTCCGAAATCTTCTTGGTGCTATGCCAATCGCCCAGTGATTCATATCCGACTCCCTCGAGTGGATGGTAAGGTAATTGGTTCTTGGGTAAATATTGGTAGGTCTCCCGGCCATTCCAATCCAAGATCGGATATATTTTAAAGATTTCGTTATGAGATTCTATCAATGGCAGGTTCCCCCGGGTACTGGACTGTTCCCTTCGCAGACCAGCCAACCAGGCAGTGGCCCCGAGTTCCTTCAGGGCACGATCCATGGGCTCTTTCTTATTCAAAAAGTTATACTTTTTCATTTCTTCCTCTCCCTGCTCCCAGAGCTTTCCATATTCGGACTCCTGAAAGGCTGGAGATTTTCTGGCGGAAAAGACTTGAGCCTTAAAAGCTAACTGCTTTTGCAAGGTTAAACCATATTGGTAGGTACCGGGAAATAAATAGCCGGTGTCTATAAAAACAATCGGAATTTCGGTGCTAACTTGACGAACGAGATGGATCATAACCGCACTCTGTAAGCCAAAACTTGTAGAGGTCACCAGACCTACCCCAAAACGATCCCAGGCCCAATGAATCCGTCCAAGGGCATCCAGATTCTCAAGCTCAGAATTCCATCCTTCTATTTCGTTTTGGTTCGGTTTCATGTATGGTGCAATCGTCCATCCTGCCAAAAATTTATCAAAGAGTAAAGAGTATGCAGATCTATGACATGAATCAGGGAAGAATTTGAATTGTCGGAAACTTCGCTTTCAAGTAAAAGTCAGAAATGGATGAAATTGCTGAACTCCTCAACCGGAGACCGGAGCTCAAAACTTGTGAGACCGAAATCCGCNAGGCGGCGAACTTGCTGGTTACCTGCTTCCAAAGTGGAAATAAACTNCTTCTATGCGGGAATGGNGGTAGTTGTGCCGACTGCGAACATATCGCGGGAGAATTAGTTAAACAATTTTCCCGCTCCCGACCCCTTTCACCGGAANTACAAGTTAAGCTTGGGCCGGAACTTTCGAAAGAATTACATGGTGGACTTCCTGCTCTTTCCCTTCCTTCCATGATCGGGTTTCATACTGCCTTCAACAATGACGACAACCCCGAATTTGNATTCGCACAACAAGTCGTGGCATTCGGTCGTCCTGGAGATGTCCTTTTGGGAATCAGCACCTCGGGAAATTCTTCGAACATTGTGCATGCAGCCCGGGCTGCTCAAGCCATGGAACTGCCCGTGATAAGTTTAACCGGAGAAAATGGTGGAAGGTTGGCCCCGGTTGCAGATTGTGCGATCAAGGCACCTTCCCAGCAGACTCCCCGGATTCAAGAATTACATCTCCCCATCTACCATGCTCTTTGTCAGGTAGTGGAGGATAGTCTTTTTTCTTAATCCTGATGTCGGCAAATCCCGGCTTACTCGAATCCCTGGATCCGGTCCTTTTTCAAACCGCGAGGGAACTGAGTTTATCCATTGAGTCAGAGGGTGGAAACCTACTGATGGTCGGAGGATCGGTTCGGGACCTTCTTTGGGGGTTCAGCCCAGATGAATTGGATTTTGAAGTTCGTGGGTTANCCCTNGATCAGNTCAAGTCGGTCCTGGGTAAAAAGTATCGGTGGGATGAAGTCGGTAAGGCCTTTGGCGTTTTGCGCATCAAAGGTATGCCCGTAGAAATTGCTCTTCCACGGACCGAAATAAAGTCTGGCNCTGGACATAAGGGTTTTAGTGTCGAAATGGATCCNAACCTTCCCTTTGAAAAAGCAGTCCAAAGAAGGGACTTCACCATCAATGCCATGGGACTGGATCCAGTCCGTGGCAAGTTGTTGGATCCATGTGGTGGCTCCAAAGATCTTAAACAGAGAATCCTACGTCATGTAAGTCCAGCATTTAAGGAGGATTCCNTGCGGGTTTTGAGAGGGATGCAATTTATTGCCCGTTTTAATCTGATCCCGGCAGATGAAACCATTGAAATATCCAAGTCCATGGATATGTCTGACCTACCACCGGAAAGAATCTTTGAGGAGTGGAAAAAANTAATGCTCAAGGGAAAGAATTTTAGCGGGGGTCTGGAATTTTTAAAAANAACAGGCTGGCTTCGATTTTTCCCCGAACTCGAGGCCCTCGATGGTTGCCCCCAAGAACCGGAATGGCACCCAGAGGGAGATGTATGGGTNCATACCCTGCATTGNCTCGATGCTTTTGCCAANGAACGGATTGGAGAAGANTGGGAAGATCTGGTCNTTGGGTTTGCGGTTCTTTGCCATGATTTAGGNAAACCACGAACCACTAAGATTGGGGAAGATGGTCGAATCCGTTCCCCGATGCATGAACCGGAAGGAGAAGCCCCCACCCGCTCTTTTCTTTCCNGCCTGACCAATCAAGTTGATTTGCATGAAGAAGTGGTTCCTCTGGTTCGGAGACATCTAACCCCNCGTGTATTTTANAAAGATCANGCAAGCGATGGAGCCATCCGCCGNCTTGCNGCTAAGGTCAAGCGAATNGACCGGCTGGTTCGAGTNGCCGCGGCCGACATTGCTGGGCGTCCACCCAGAAAAGACGACTTTCCCGAAGGGCCTTGGNTNCTCAAACGGGCTGAAGAATTAAAAGTCCGCGACTCAGAGCCANAACCAATCATCNTGGGTCGTCACCTGATCGAACGCGGCTTACAACCTGGCCCTCCATTCACTCCCATCCTCAATCAATGTTTTGAAGCTCAACTGGAAGGAGAATTTCATACTTTGAAAGACGGGCTTTGCTTTCTAGACCAAACCATTACTGACTCCCAAAAGTAAGGCCCCGCTCCTCTTGAGTCCACTTATTCATTCTTAAATAAACATCCAAGCCATGGATCTACNCAGGAGAGGGAAAAACTCTAAAGGGGAATAAAACCATTGAAATCATATCCATTCGCTAACGTAGTGTAGAGNTNAACTCCCAAACTCTTATGAAATTCAAAATCCTTCTGCTCTCCCTGTTGCCTTATTTTTTAAANGCAGAAAGTTTCCTGACTTTNAAAGTCNCGGACCTGACTTTCAAAGACGGAGAAAAACCAAGTGCANAGATTGATTCCACTCAACCCTATGCCTTGNNATATTCCAGAAGTCTTAAGATGTGGCTACCCAGTAATCTGCCCTATTGNAGAACTCAGGATGCATCCGAGNCCTTTCTATCATTCAANCAGCTTGCCAATTCCTCTCGAAATCGNGTCCGTTTTTCATCCGATGATCTCGTTCTTTGCTTTCACAATCCAAAACCAAAAGTTCNAGGAGAGCTTTTNCTNTANCAGGATAAAGTTGGATGGAGATCATTTNCTTTCTCTTTCGAGAAGAAAAACCGAGTACGGGAAGAAAAAAGTGAAGAGGAATACCTCACCTATCGGATCACCCGCTACCAATGGCTTCAAGATCTTCAGGTCCCGGGTACTGCTTGGTACCGNCATAATGTGAATAGGGACCGCAACCGACTTGCTGAAATCCGCAAGGAACCAAAAACACCTAGCCCTATTCCTCAAAATCGTACTTTGGTTCGGCCTACCCAAAGCAACGAACTGGAAAACAGCATGGATTTATTTTCAGGGGGGCGTGCCATTAGTGAAAACCTTCAACTCGATCGTGAACTCCGGNTGTCTTCAGACGAACAAAATCGGACCATTCCAGTTTCCTCCATTTCTGGAATTACGATNGAGGAAATTCCATGGAAGCAATGGATGAAAACTGAAAAACCACAACTGGACCCGATTGCTTCCATCCTACCGCATGATCAACATGCGGTCATCTTTTCTTCCTATGCAAGCNTGCTTGAGGTANTGGACGAGGCAACCACCAGGGGCACCCCGCTGCTCCGACTCAGTGAGGAAAGGGCGGAGAGCGCCCGCTCCAAAGAAAAATATTCGCAACAACTTTGCTTACCAGTAGATAAAGTATCNCGGATNCTAGGCCCGAAGCTAATTTCTTCCGTTGCCATTACTGGAAGTGATCCATTTATCCGCACAGGTACTTCNCTTGCTGTTATTTTCGAAGCCAAACAGAAACAGGCTCTCATTGCTGCTCTTACCATGCGTAGAATGGAAGCACAGAAAAAGTATAAGAGTGCCAATCCTGTGTCNGGAAAAATTCCGCAATCCCCAAAAAGTAACTANNTTGGACTAACCACCAAGGATCGATCNATCCGAACCTTCGTTNGTTCCTTTGGCAACNTTGTTGTNGTAACNAACTCAATGGATCAACTGATTCGAATCGCCNNNNTTTTTGAACAAAAGAACCAAAGCTTGGCATCATTGGATGAATACCATTTCTTTCGCCAGNGNTACCCGATCATTCNCGAAGGNAAGGAAGATGCCTTNCTNATGATTACNGATGCCACCATCCGACGNTGGTGNGGAGCGGAATGGCGAATTGGNGCTTCCCGTCGNACCCGAGCNGCNTCNGCCTTNGCAGANCTACAAGCCCGGGTGGAAAGCGGTGCTCCACTNNANGCAAAAGAATTTCCTGAACTGGGTAAAGTTTCGGTANTGGATGGAGTGGTACAGAGCTCGAAATTTGGAAACCTGACATTTTTAAAATCGGTTAATGAATTAAATATTCAAAAGATTACTCCTGCTGAAAAGAAAGCTTATGAATTTTTTCGCGATCGATACCAGAGTCATTGGTCGAAGTACTTTGATCCCATTTGTGCTCAAGTAAGCATTGATAAGGGAGAGATCCGCGGAGACCTTTCGATTTTACCACTCATTGGAGGCACCGACTATCGCCAGATGATTCAAATGGTTGGGGGAGTAAAATTAAAATCCGATTCGGGTGACCCTCACGATGAAACCATATTCCACTGGGTCAGTGCAATCGATATGAATTCTCCCCGTTTCAAACAGGCAAGTAACTTTGCCGCAATCATGGCTCCCTCCCTGGGAGTGGGGGCATTTAGTTGGGTGGGAGAATCCTTTTCCCTTTATCTCGACGATTCTCCCTTTTTCGATGATATGCAAAAAGCATTTCTAGAGAACGGAATAGAAGGAGTGGAGCATTTTTCTGAAAAAAACTTGGGACGGATCCCGCTCGGCTTTAATGTCGAGGTCCGAAACCCATTCAAACTGACCGCTTTTCTCGCAGGTCTGCGGGCATGGATTGAACAAACTGCCCCAGGTATGACCCTTTGGGCGAGTAAATCCTACAAGAAACAGGGCTATGTTAAAATCACTCCGGGTAAAGGACTTACCGATGACTTAATCAAGGAAGGATCCGCTCCGATTGCTCTATATTATGTTCCATCTCCCCGCCTGCTGACCATAAGTTTGAGTGAAGAAATGATCCAAAGGGCAATCGACCGAAATTTGATCAATCGGGAGGAGAACGCTTCAAACATCCAGGCAAGTTGGGCGGGAATCAGCACTGCCCTACAAGCATCAAAACCAATACCGTCCATTTTGGACCTTTCCATGGGGCAAAATGTTATCAATGGATTACAACGGAAATCATGGAAGAATCTACATGCCCTCAATGAATGGCGAGTCCAGTTAAAAGAGATGGACGCACTTGCCTACCATTGGAAAGTCTGGCATACCGATCTGATCTGCCCTGGGGGCGGTGCGTATCGATGGAACCATAAGTTCCAAACCTATGAATCCACCGTATTTGGACATCCTGCAAATCCGAAAGCACCGAAAGATTTCAGCGTGTTTGGTGCTTGGAAAGCAATTAATTTCGGGCTTAACTTTGAAAAGGATGGACTCCGGGTACAAGCTTCCGGGATGAGAATGGAATAAATCAATCCTGCCGGAACTTCCTAAGTTTTTCTGCCACCATCTCTTCTTCCTCAGGGCTAAGTTCCTGGTACCCACGACCTAGTGGCCAACCATATCCCCAACGGTACCAAGTAGGAAAATAGGGCTCGCCCCCTGCCCGTACTGCTTGAAACATCAACGCTGCCAATTTCGAATTACCTGTTTTCTTTTCAACACAGTGCTTAAAGGCTTGATCCGCTTCTTCCCTTTCCTTTTTGCTTCCTCCTCGCCAATAGGCAATGTCATGCAAAACACAGCATTCCTTCCAAAGTTTAGGATCTTCAAAATTTCCATCCAGAAATAGACTGCAACCATCACTGCTAAATTCAGCGAGTTCCATTTTTTCCTGACTACATCCAAGCCATAAAAAAGATCCTGCAACCAGAAACGAAAACCCGTATCCAAGTTTCACTCTAATTTTTCGCTAAAGGAGCAAAGCTTGCATCACTTGGAAGTTGAAAAGCCCGTAATTTAAATACGGGTAATGCCGCAAGTAAGTGGTCAAAAATATCGGACTGAACCGCCTCATATTCTATCCAGCGAACATCGTTGACGAAGACATAAATCTCGATGGGCAAACCCTTTTCCGTCGGTGCTAATTGGCGGATCAAAAAAGTCATCCCTTTTTGATGAATCGATGGGTGAGCCCTGAGGTATTCAATGCAGTAGGCCCGAAAAGTTCCTGAATTCGTCAAATTTCTTCCATTTAAAAGAGGAGCAGCTAATCCATGCTCCTCGAGATCCAAACCCTCTTCTCCAATATCAGACCGTTTACCCGAGAGATAATCTTTTAATAATTCGATTCTTTCCAATTCTAAAACCTCACTTTCCTTGAGGAAGCAAACACTGGAAAGATCCAAGTGAATGCTCCGCTTAATCCTTCGACCTCCGGACTCGCTCATCCCCCGCCAATTCTTGAATGCATCGCTTACCAAGGCATGGGCAGGAATCGTGGTGATGGTTTTGTCCCAGTTCTGAATTTTGATGGTGGTCAGAGCGACATCAATGACATCACCATCCGCTCCATATTTTGGCATTTCGACCCAGTCGCCCTTCCGGACCATATTGTTTGCGGTCAATTGAATCCCTGCAACCAGCCCAAGAATTACATCCTTAAAAACTAAAAGAAGAACCGCGGTGAGGGCTCCCAGACCTGAGAAAAAATATAATGGAGACTTATCCAGTAAAATGGAAAGGATAAAGATAATCCCAGTGACATTGACCACGATCTTTACCGCTTGGCAAATTCCCTTCAAAGGTAGTTTCGTGGAGAGGCTACTCTCCTCGTATAGCTTGTATAAAGTGTCAACAAGAGCATCAATCACCCAGAGGATGATCACAACCAGGTATAAATTAACCAGGACTGCAATGAAACCATTGAAGACTGAATAATTATGAAAAACGAACTCCGACAGGGTGCTGATTACAAAGGCAGGAGCGAGATGAGATAAGCGAAGAAAGAAACTCTCCTGCAAAAGATACTCACCCAACTTGGTGTTGGTTCTTTTAGCCACGGAGCGGAGGATTTCCACGATGAATTTCTTGACCACCAGGTTGGCAATCCATCCAATGGATAAAATCACCAGGAAGGCTATCGCAATATAACAATAACTCGAATATTGTTCCTCAATTCCAAGGTGATCCAGGTTCTTGATGACCCATAACTCGATTTTAGAAAGTAATTCCATCAGCTCAGAAAAACTGGATCATGCTTCGGTGACAACCCAATTACTTTTTAACCAATCAGAATTATTTTTTATTGTTTTTGTGATCAAAAAATTGACTATCAAGAGATGACATTTTCATGGGTTCAAAAAAAATTCTTTCTATGGTTGGTTTCTCCTATTTTTTTTGGCCAGGTTCATAGCAAACCCATCGATCAAGCGGGTGTGCTTTTTTCCAGTAAACTGATCACCGGGGAAACCAAAGGGCATGCGGTCGAGGTCAAAGCAAACATTGAAGCTACGAATGATCTCTACCTGACCGTATCGGATGGGGGCGACTCCTTTGCATGTGATTGGGCCAACTGGGCTTTTCCCCGACTGGTTGACAAAAAAGGTAAGGAGACCAAATTGACTGGTTTTAAATGGAAATCCGCAAAAGCCGATTGGGGGAAGGTAAACCTAAACAAGAATTGTGCCGGAGGCTCGCTGAAAATAAATGGTAAGGATATCGACGATGGGATTGGTACCCACGCGAACAGTGTAATTCACTACAAACTCCCCAAAAACCATCAATTTATTGAATTCCGTGCCCTTGCCGGAATTGATCACGGCGGGATCAATCAACAAGCTGGGAGAGCCAGCAGTATGGTCTTCCTTGTGTCCGACCGAGAGCTTGACCACGGCAAACTATCTAAGACTTTGCAAGATCTACCCGATGCCGACCATTATCCCGCCGATGAATTCCTGCTTCCGGATGGTTTGGAGGTTAAGCTTTGGGCCAAGTCTCCCCTTTTTTATAACCCCACCAATATGGACATCGACTTTAAGGGTCGGATCTGGGTGGCGGAAGGCAGGAACTACCGTCGCAGGAACACCCAACCGGAGGGAGATCGAATTGTGGTTGTGGAGGACAAGGATGGGGACGGAACCGCGGAAAGCTCCCATGTCTTTGTTCAGGAAAAAACCTTCTTCTCTCCCCTTGGAATCGCGGTGGTCGACAATAAGATCATCGTCTCCCAACCACCCGACCTCATTGTCTACACCGATGTCAACCGGAACGCCCGTTTTGACCAGGGGATCGATCAAAGGGAGGTCTTGCTCACGGGATTCAGCGGGGCCAACCACGACCACAGTTTGCATTCCGTGACCGTTGGTCCCAATGGTCAGTATTATTTCAACCACGGAAACAAAGGCTCCCAAGTCACGGACAAGGAAGGTTGGGAACTGAATGCCGGAAGCTTTTACGGCATGAAACAGGTTTCCGGCAAACCCAGTTCAGATGGACAGGTTTACAATGGAGGCGTGGCTTTGCGGGTCAATCAAGATGGGACCAGAATGCGTCCCATTGGGCATAATTTTAGAAATTCCTATGAACAGGCAGTCAGTTCCCTCGGAGATGTCTTTCAAAACGACAATGATGATCCACAAGCCTGCCGAACCACTTGGCTAATGGAATATGGAAACCTCGGTTTC
>NHDN01000020.1 GCA_002171765.1 Verrucomicrobia bacterium TMED60 | reverse complement strand
AACTCTGGTTGGCCTGAATTCTACTCGACAAACAGAATACAAATGGGGGAGGGTACATTGATTACGGATCCCCGTTGGCAGGGCAGTTTTCCGGTTTTAGGATCAACCCGATGGGCGGCCACGGTGTTGGAGTCCGCACCGGCAGCGAGTAACCAGTCGGCATTGGGAGTAAGGTTAATGTTACGCGGAAATGCCCCGCGCACGGGTTGAACTTGCACCACTTTTAATTTTCCGGTCTCCGAGTTGGCTTGGTAGACTGAGACGGTATCGTGACCACGATTGGATGAGTAGATGAATGATCCGCTAGGATGAACGAGAATTTCCGCAGCGGAGTTGAAAGATTCTCCGGCTTTGACTTGCTCGGAAATTGCCGGAGTGGTGGAAAGTCGTTTCGCGGTTCCATTACTGGGATCCCAGGCAAAGGTAGTAACCGACAGGCTCAGTTCGTTGAGCAGGTAAATAAACTTTTCATCCACGGAAAAACGCATATGGCGGGGACCACCTCCGGGAACGGATTGGGCGACCCCGTGTTTCGATAGGGAAGGCTTATTGGGATCCACTTTATAAATCACGATCTGGTCGAGCCCGAGGTCCGGGATTAGGGCATACTTACCATCCGAAGAAAATCCAGTCCAGTGTGGATGGGGAGTTTCCTGTCTTCTTTCCACTACTTTGGAACCACCTTGGTGCTCGATGACAGTGGGTTTCTGTAAGAACCCATCCTTGTCTAATGGAAATATTGCCACTGAACCACCCCCGTACTGAGCAGTGATAAGAAATCCTCCGCTTGGATGGACTGCAATGTGGGCTCCGCTTCCGTCCGGGCAGGCCATTCGGGTGAACTCCTTTAATTCTCCTTTGGATCCGATGCGGTAGCCCAAGGTGCCAGCACTCCCATCCCATCGCCCAAGTGAGTAAAGGATCTGGCCATTTGGATGCATACTTAGAAATCCAGGTGATCCAATTTTAGCCGCAAGTTTAGCAGGCGTGAACTTGCCATTTTCAGGATTAAAGGTGGCATGATAAATTCCCTCTGAATTTCGACCGCTCGTGCCAAAGAAAAGATCGATAGGCTTAGCTACGATTTCAGAGCAGGTGAAAAAGAGGAGAAAGGATGAGATTCGGAAAAGCATGGGAATATTAATTTTAGGAATTCTTAGGCAATATTTTTCCCTTCTTTTTGTCCATGCCATTTATCCGCATTTATTTCTATTTGATGGTTCCAATCTTCAGGATCATCCTGCACATATTTCCGGTCAATTTCTTGAAGTGCAGATTTTAATGTTTTCCCTCCCCATGAGGGGTGGCTGAGTAAGGGATTGATTTCCAGTAATGGCAGCAAGACGAAGTCCCTNGAAAGAANTCCAGGGTGGGGCAAGGTTAGTTCTTTGGACTCCATGACCTGATCTTGATAGAGTAAAAGGTCAAGGTCGATAAGCCTGGGTCCATTTTCATGGATAACTTCTTTACCCAGTGCCCCCTCCACCTGCTGTAATCTGATCAGTAACTGATTTGGATCTAGGGAGGTTGAAAGGGAAGCGACCGCGTTGTTAAATGGAGGTTGGTCCGAATACCCAAAGGGTGCAGATTTATAAAGTTTTGAAACCGAGTTAATTTGNGCGAATCGCTCGATTAGAGCGAGTGCGAGCCTAAAGGTCTGAGGCGGACTGCCAAGGTTTGCCCCCAAGCCTATGAAAATCTCATCGTTCAACTTCGACACGGATTTCACGAAGGCCTAATTTTTTAGTGTATCGGGGTTTGTCCACGGACAGCTTTACATGATGGATGGGGAAGTCATTTTTGAGGCGAATGGCAAGTAAGTGAGCAAAGCGTTCCAAGGTNTTGCCATCATAGGAGGAACAAAAGGTNCGNACGGAACTGATAAGATCACGATAGTCAACTCCACTTGTTATTTCATCGGATTCTCGAATCGTTTCGAAATCGTAAGTGAGTTCAAGGGAGACGCGGAGATCTTGGGGAGCGTATTGCTCTTCTTCCAAAAGCCCGATTCGGGCCATAACTTCAATACCTTCTAATATAATCTTACCCATAGCGGATTGGACGATAATGAGCTTAATCCTTTAATGCGAGAANCTTTGATACCTTTANAGCCTGAACCGTTTCTTGGACATCATGGGCACGAATAATTTCAGCCCCTTTGGAAACCGCGGAGACTGCCGANGCAAGAGAACCACCGAGNCGCTCCATGGGNTCCGGGGCATCACATAGGNGGTCAATCCAAGATTTACGGGATGAACCCATAAGGATTCCCCAGCTTGAATCGATAAATTCTTCGAGTCTTCGCATTAAGCTAAGGTTATTTTGAAGAGTCTTTCCAAATCCAATACCCGGGTCTATCCACAGGCGGGGAAGATGGAGCTTATCAAATTCTTTTTTTCTACTTTTGAAAAAATCCAAAACCTCTCGGCAGACATCGTCGTAATTGGGATTCTCTTGCATCGTTTGAGGTTCGCCTTGGCAGTGCATAGCCACAAAGCCTGCTTGGTAGCGACTTGCCAAGTTAAGCAATGGAATTGCTCCTCCGGATACATCGTTAATAATATGCACTCCAGCTTGGAGTCCTGCTTGAGCCACTGCAGGCTTGGTGGTATCGAGGGACAGAATAAATTCATCTTTCGGAAGTTTTTCAAGAACCGGGAGGATACGGCTCAGCTCTTCTTGTTCGCTGACTGGTAAGCTCCCGGGCCGAGTACTTTCTGCTCCAAGGTCTATAATTTGGGCACCATCCTGAACCATACTGCGGGCGTGATCACAAGCGGTCTCCGGGTCAACAAATCTCCCTCCGTCACTGAATGAGTCAGGGGTTAAATTTAGAATTCCCATAACTGCTGGAAATTCGAGATGGTGTTGAGTTTGGTTGAAATTAAATTTTGGCATCGTCCGATCCGACTAAGGTTTCATAAATCGATCGGATTTCTGAGAAGATGCTATCTCCACCGCTAGACCAACCCAGTTCGGGTAGCCCGATAAGGGGGGCGACTCCTCTACCGGTTCCGCAAAGCAGGATTTCATCAAATTCAGAAACTTCCTGATCTTTGGGGATTCCCCGGGAAATAGAAAAATTTTCATGCAGCAGGGGTAAAATCTTTTGCAAAGTGATTCCCTGGAGGATTTTATTTTCTGGAATCATTAATTTCCCATCCCGTACAAAAAGGAGATTGGAAGTAGCAGTTTCTCGCAGTTCATTATCTTTGGGGTCGTGAATGATCCAATCTTCTTTCTCTATTTCCAGTTCATGCAAGGTGCCGTAGAGATCTTTTTCAGCAGTACATTTGACGCTTGGGTCAGGTCTGCGGTAGGAAAGTAGCCAACCTTCCACCGGATTGCCGTCTGAGAGTGCGGGGCGATAGGATAAGCCCAGAATATCTTCAAAGATGCAAATTCGCAATAAATGATCGTGATCTGTTGAGGGTTGAGGAAGGGTAGTTTGGATCCGTGAGTTCAATTCATCCGGTTCCGGCACCCAGGGGAGTTCCAAGTATTGAGCGGTATTATAAATGCGTTCAAAGTGATCTTTTTGGAATAAGATTTTAGACTCACCTGTAATTCGAAGAGTGCTAAAAGCACCATAGACCCCCCAAGGCTTTGGATGTTCGATGGGATTACCCGATTTCGTCCACGCATGCATTCCGGATGTTTTCGATTAATCTGTTTCCTCCCTCCGTTAGAAAGGATTCGGGATGATACTGCAAGCCAAAGAGTTTTCTTTTTAAATCCTCAAAAGAGAGGGGTACATTACGAATCGAATCATGAGCGGTCATTCTAATTGAGTTTGGTAAAGCGGATAAACTAGTAGGGTCAACTTGCAAAGAATGGTAACGAGCGACCTGTATGGATTGAGAAAAGCCTTGATAAGTAATCGATTCCGGCACAGTCGATATTTCTGTGCAGACCCCATGGAGAACTTGAGACTGGCGAATGATACGGGCACCCTCCAATTCCAAAAGTAATTGGAAGCCAAGACAAATACCAAGGATGGGAACCTTTCCGATTAGATTCCGAACGAGTTCAAGGGTTTCAGGATAATCCGACGGTTTTCCTGGACCCGGCGAGAGAACAATTAAAGTCGAAGATTCGAGAAGATGTTCGGATAGATCGAGACGATCCTTTACGATTACCTGATCAAATCGAGCAAGTAAGTGTTCGAGGTTGCGAGTAAAGGAGTCTTTGTGATCAACCAACAAAATCATCTCAGGAGATCGAGCAGGGCCTGGGCCTTGATACGGTTTTCATTATATTCATATTCTGGGTTGGAATCGACCACAATCCCACCTCCAGCTTGGATGTAACACTTTGCATTCAAGGAAATCATCGAACGAATGATCAGGTTCAAGCGAATGTCACCCGAATCTTCAAGGGTGCCAAAGCTACCCGTATAAGGACCCCGGAAGCATGGTTCAAGTTGATCGATCCATTCCATNGTCCTTGCCTTTGGACAACCTGTAATACTTCCTCCTGGAAGCATGGCCTGCAGGATTTCCCGCAAACTTAATTCCTCACGCAGGCTACCCGAAATCGTGGACACCAAATGATGAAGATGAGAATAGCTTTCTACTTCTTGAAATCGTTCAATTCGTACGCTTCCCGGATTACACAGGGCAGATAGGTCGTTTCTTTCTAAATCGACGAGCATATTGTGTTCGGCCACTTCTTTGGGATCTCTTAGAAAGCGTTCAATAACCGACCCGTCATGTTCTGGGTTATTCCTTTGATAAGTACCCCCAATTGGTCTGGTGGAAATTTTCTTGCCATGCTTTTCAATCACAACTTCCGGAGAGCAGCTAACGATGGAAAAATCGGGAGTCTGCAAAAGAAACGCTTCCGGGGCTGGGTTNCTCAAGCGAAGTTTTTCAAAGGCATGNAANGGGTTTATTTGAGCAGNCGCTTCAAAGCGTTGAGAAATCTTGATCTGATAAGTTTCNCCATCGAGTATGGCTTCTCTCGCTTGNTCGAAGATCTTTTGGTACTGNNCGAAATCTAAATTACAAGTCAGGGATTGAGCGGGTTCTTTGATCTCCAGAGATTTCACCGAATCACTCTTGNTTGCTGTACTTAGAATTGATCTGATTTCCTTTTCGCGCTCGGGAATCAAAGATTCAACGCTGGTGCTATCCACTGTAAGGTGTATGATTGATTTTGGGCGGGCAAACCAGCCATCCGGTAATGTAAGATCAATCGCTGATTCCAGTTGAATGTTAAAATTGGCGGCGAGGAATTCATAGCCGAAGAAACCAACCCAACCGCTGAAACTTAAGTCGCAGGGTTCCGGGGCTAGACGGATTTGGTCAAAGGATTCTTGCAGATTATGGCGATTCAGGATGGCAGCCGGTTCAAAATCCAAATACACCACTAAGCCTTTTGGATCTGCCCGAATTACTAAGCTTTCGGAGCCCAGAGAATCTAGTGCAGAAAGAGGAATGGTTTCTCTGGTTTTAATCACGGGAGTCGATCGAGAAGTTCGCTAAAGCAATGGATTTGTTCTTCTTCAATTTTGGGTTTACCAAAGAGAAGGGCGGACCAGCCAGCAGCTTGGGAACCCTCAAAATCCCTGGAGTGACTGTCACCAAGATGAAGAATCTCTTTGGGTTGGAAACCCATCTTGGTTTCCACAAATTTAAAAATTTCAGGATCTGGCTTTTCGAATCCAATTTCGGCAGAAATAAAAATTTCATCAAAAAGTGCCTCGATATCGAGATCTTTGATGACTTGGCGCAGTCGGGAATCATTGTTTGAAAGCAGGGCAATCCGATATCCTCTTTGACGAAGAGTATGCAGTGTAGATTCCGAG
Source organism: Verrucomicrobia bacterium TMED60 (assembly GCA_002171765.1). Next base: position 18,206 of record NHDN01000020.1, on the reverse strand, counting down.
TGTTCACTCAACCGCCAATGATCTCCAGTGGCAAAAAGGTTCCAAAGCTTTTCGAAAATCGGTTCTAATTGAACCGGATCGCCGAAAGGTTGAAAAGTTTCGAAAACCACCGCCCTCCAAAATTCCTTTTCTTCTCCACGGGTTATGCTTTTGTCCTTTTGCATCCGACCCAATACCTCATAAAATCGGGAATCAATCTCTTGATCATCGACCTGCAATCCATACTCGCGAGCGGTTTGTGCATACACTGCACCGACCGATGGCCATGGCCGGATTAGGGTGCCGGCAGCATCCACGGTTAATAATTTAATGGTAGAAGCCATGAGGAATGAAACTTTGATTTTGTAAAATTTAACTTTGTAACGCAGGAATAAGGGAGATGCGAGTTTTTCCAAATGGATTCGGTTTCGCCGCTTTACTAGTGCTGGCGATTTATTCTGCATGGGAGTGGCCGGAAATCGCCCATGGATTCAATGACTGGGCAGGTGGTTTTCTGAGTAAGTTTGTACTCCTTTTCCTTTTTTTCCTGCAGGGATTNAAGATGGANAAGAAGAAGTTATTCGGGGCATTNGAAAACCCATTGAAATTACTAGCGGTTCAAGTTGGGATTNTTATCTGTCCCTTACTGATGGTTCTTATTGCTTATTCCCTCGGTTTTTTTGAAGCAGGTTGGCTAGATGCTTTTATCCTATTGGCTTTTCTCCCCACTACCATTTCAAGCTCGGTGGTCTATACTCGTTACGCACATGGGGATGCTGATTTTGCTCTCGGGCAGTCAACGATCTCGAATNTGATTTCGCCNTTTGTAGTACTTTTAGTTTGGGGCTGTTTNNAAGAGGAGAAACTTCNATTGACTGAAACAGGAGGGATGGAATTGGTNGCGGTTGTCTTTCCCAAAGTTTTTCTTCTCACCCTCTTGCCCTGCTTTTTAGGATGGTGGTTGTCTCNCCACCCNAGCGTGCAAAAAGGAGTTCGTTCAAATGGGGGGAGTTATTTGAAATNCTTTCCCTCTGTAGGGATATCATGCCTGGTTTTCTTTTCGATGGGGCAGGTCATCTCTATGGAAGGACGGGAGACTTGCCTTGAATCNGCGGATGAATTACTTTTCCCATTGGTAGCAGGATGGATTATTCTGGTGNTTTTATCCCTGGTATGGAGCCGGTGCGTGGAGCGACCATTTGAAAGAAGAGTGGCTATTCTTTTTTGCTTATCCCAGAAATCATTGGCGATGGGACTTCCCATGCTTCAGATCTTATCAGACGGCTCAAATGCATCTTTTTCTTACTGGTTGATTCCTCTGGTGCTATTTCACTTCATTCAACTGCTCTTGGGTATCCCGCTGATTGGTTTCCTNCGAAAATTTGTTTGAATTTAACTTTACGAATTTGGCGCTTTAGGGTTGAAGGAAGCTGATTTTTCGGGGATGAAAGTCTGGTGATTTGCAAAAGTTTTAAAGAAAAGCAGAAAATGCGNAAGGCAAGCCGCTCAGCCGCTTCTATACTGGATCGCTTGTGTGCTGCGGTCAAACCGGGGATGAACACCCTTGAGATTGATGAACTTGGCGGTGATATAATGAGTGATTTCGGGGTTAAAAGTGCTTGTAAAGGATACCGCTCCGGGCATCGAATTTTTCCATCTTACACCTGCTTGTCTGTAAATGATGAAGTCGTCCATGGTATTGGTGTGAAGAACCGAGTTTTAAAAGATGGAGATATTATTTCGGTCGATATTTGTATCCGAGAGGATGGAATGATCGGAGATAATTGCAGAACGATTCCAGTTGGAAACATTTCTTCCGAAGTCGAAAGACTTCTCCGGGTTACTGAGGAGTCAATGTATGAAGGCATCAAGAAAGCTTTGCACAAAAACAGAGTGGGTGATGTATCCCATGCCGTTCAGAGNCATGTGGAATCAGCCGGGTTTGCGGTGATTACCAATTTTGTGGGGCATGGGGTTGGTCATTCTCTGCACGAAGATCCNCAGATTCCAAATTTTGGAAAGACNGGCACTGGTNCCAAGTTTAAAAAGGGCATGGCGATCTGTATCGAACCGATGGTCAATATGAAGAGTTCACANATACGNATGGCTGCAGATGGTTGGACTGCACTTGCAGTTGACGGGATGCCATCTGCCCACTTTGAGCATACTTTACTTGTGGATGAAGAAAATGCGGAAATTTTAACTTTTCCCGATGGCTTTGAAAATGCGGATGATTTCATTTCTCACCGTATGGGATTAGCGGTTTAGGTATAATCTTATGCTCAAGACCTTAGCCGACAATGTATTTTCCTTTGATGTTGAGTGGATTCCTGACCCAAAGTCAGGGGAAATCCTCCACCACACCGAACCCGCAAGCGGACCCGGACAAGAGGCCCGGGCTGCTTTTGAAGCTTTGTGGGCCGGGGCTCGGAAGGAGAGTGATCCTAAAGATTTTCAACCCTACTTAAAAACAATTCTATGTAGAATTGTTTCATTGGCGGGGATTTTGCGGGAGGGTCTCCCAGGAGGTAGGGCAAGTTTGAAACTCGTTTCCTTGCCGGTTGATCCGAATGATGCCAGCAAGTCCTCCGAAAAAGTAATTCTTACAAGTTTCATGAACGCGGTTGGGCGCCGGAAACCTCAACTNGTTGGCTACAATTCAGCTCAGGCTGATGTGCCAATCATTGTTCAACGAGCNATTGTACATGGTTTACCCGGTCTGGGCTTNTCCGAAAGACCCGGGAAGCCTTGGGAAGGAGTGGATTATTTTGATGCTCGTAATTCAGAGTACAGTATTGATCTGGCAGATGCCATGGGACAATTTAGGGATCGTCCTTCCTTGCACCAAGCCGCTACCTTAAGTGGAATCCCAGGCAAGATTGATGTAAGTGGTGATTCCGTAGCGGAAATGTGGTTGCTAGGAAAACTGGATGAAATTGTGGCCTACAATGAGTTTGATGCTTTTACAACTCACCTTTTATGGGCAAGGGTGGCCCATTTTTCAGGTTTGTTAAATGCGGAGCAATACCAAGCGGAGCAAGATTTGATTCGGCAACTTTTAGAGTCTGAAATTGCAGGTGGTAAGCAACATTTGGAGAAATTTATAACCGAATGGGATCGGTTGCTGGCTATAATCCAAGCAGATTAAATCAAGAGCCTCGAAGATTTTTTGATTTGTCCGATTGAGGGAAATGTGGCGCAAGTGTTGTTTGCCCAAACCACCGAATGGTTACATAAAGCTATATAAATTATGATTACACAGGAAAAAGCCGAGGACGCCTTNGGGCGACTGAATCAAACGCGAGACCAATTGCTTTCCGAAATTCGAAAAGGAATCATTGGGCAAGATGAGGTCATTGAGGAATTACTGGTAACTCTTTTGGCCAGAGGGCATTGTTTACTNACAGGGATTCCTGGATTAGGTAAAACCCTTTTGGTTAAGACGGTATCCAAATGCTTAAGCTTGGAATTTAAAAGAATTCAATTCACCCCGGATTTAATGCCGGCTGATGTGGTTGGTTCCGAAGTGGTCGACGAAGANCCGAGTAGTGGAAGGAAAAGCTTCCGCTTTGCACCCGGACCGATCTTTTCCAATGTCGTGCTTGCCGATGAAATTAATCGTACCCCTCCCAAGACTCAGGCGGCCCTTTTGGAGGCAATGGAAGAACGTCAGGTTACGGTTTCCGGNCAGACTCGTCCCCTGGATGCTCCCTTTTTCGTTTTGGCTACTCAGAATCCTATCGAGTTGGAAGGTACTTACCCCCTGCCGGAAGCTCAACTGGACCGCTTTCTTTTAAATCCCGTGATCCGCTATTTATCCCTCGAAGATGAAATTAAAATGGTGGGGGAAACCACCGGGCTTGAACGCCCTGAACCGGAGCCCGTTTTATCTGGAGAAGATATTTTATCTTTGCAGTCATTGACTCGTCAATTACCCGCTCCTGAGACNGTGGTCTCCTACGCCGTTCGTTTGACTGCAGCTTCCAGACCTGAAGTGGACTCTTGTGATGAATGGACAAGGAAGCGAGTTCGCTGGGGTGCTGGTTCTCGAGCCGCTCAAGCTTTGATCCTGGCCGCCAAAGCAAGGGCGTTATTGGACGGTCGACCGAATGCTTCCAGTGAGGATGTTAAGGTCATGTCGAAGTCTGCATTACGCCACCGAATTCTCCCAAGCTTTTTTGCTGAATCAGAGGGTATCGGTTCTGATGAAGTGGTCGATCATTTGCTTGATTCCGTAGCCGCGTAGGTTTTGTAAGGTGCCCAAAGCTGCGGAAGATTCGCTGCTCAGTCCGACTCATTTGAATCGGATTAATGACTTGTCTCTTCTTGCCCGCGTGGTCGTGGACGGTGCAATGCCTGGAATCCACCGTAGCTTAAGGCAAGGTAGGGGAAACGAATTTTTTCAATATCGTGCTTATGAACCCGGAGAAGATCTAAAGGTGGTGGACTGGAAAGTGTATGCCAAGCGCGATGAACTGGTCGCCAAGACTTTTCAGGAAGACACAAATTTCACGGTATTTCTTGTGATCGATGCGAGTGCATCGATGGGATATCAAGGGGAAGATGCTCCTTGTTCAAAATTAAGATACGCATGCATGTTGGGTGCATGTTTTGCCTACCTTTCCCACCGTCAGGGAGATAAGATCGGGTTTTTTGGGTATGGAGATGAGACCCAGCAGTGGATTCGTCCGGCTTCAGGGAGCGGGCATCTGAAAAGGATTCTAACCGGAATTACTTCCCTGGAAGCTAAGGGTAGGGGAGAGCATGAAAAGGCATGGGATCAAGTGGCAAATGTCTTGCCCGGGCGTTCCATGGTGGTTTTCCTTTCTGACTTTTTAGATGCGGAGGATACCTTAACTAACCGAATGCGGTTTTCCTTATCATCCCATTATGAATCCTTGTGCTTGCAGATTTTAGACACGGAAGAAATTAATCTGCCCGAACAGGATGCCCTTCGTTTTACGGAAATGGAAGGCTCACGGGAAGTTTCAACTTCTCCGGATGCGATTCGTGAGGATTACCGGAGGGAAATGAATCGTTTTGTGGAAGGGCTTAAGGAAAAGATGAATTCGATATCTGCGGAATTTGAAACCTTTCACAGTGACCAAGACTTGGGGCATGGATTGCGTCGTTTCCTAGGAGCCCGGAATNGAGCAAAGTGAAATCCGAATTGAGAANNTGATGATTGAATTCGCACAACCTGCTGCCCTATGGACTGGCTTGGCAATTGGTTTACCTATTTTGGCCCATATGGCATATCAGACGGTAACTCAAAAACATGCCTTTTCTTCCCTGCGTTTTATTCGACCCTCAAGTATACCAAGAACCGGCCGCAAGTCTCCATCGGATTGGCTCCTGTTGTTACTCAGAATTTTGCTTTTCTCCCTGCTAACCCTGTTATTGGCAGATCCTTACTGGAAGGATGATGGGATCGCGTCGGAAGGTGGAACCGGTCGGCATGCGATGATAGCGATCGATTTAAGTCCCAGTATGGAAGGCTGGAATGGTCTGAATGAAGCGAAAGAAAAAGCTAAAAAGTTGTTGGAAGAGGATGATTATCAATACGGTTTAATTGGTTTTGGAGGCAAGGATCTGGAAGTATATCCTGTCGGAACCAAAAGGGAGGAATTGGAAGATGCAATCGAAAACCTTCAGCATGCATGGTTGAGAGGAAATGCCCAGGTTTTGATCGATGGAGTTGCCAAATCATTTGCCGAAGGTGTGGACGAAAAGCGATTGGTAATCCTAAGTGACTTTCAAAGCGGAGATTGGCAATCGGTTTACCGAGACCTTGCACGAGACGGTATTGATTTTGAATTAATTAAGGTGGGGGCGAATGAGNCCAATGGAGGGAGAAGTAAGAATCAAGGGATTGTAGAGGCAAGAGCGGTTCCAATTGGCTCAGATAAAATTCGTATCTGGGTGGTTGTTCGCAACTGGGCGGATGAAAAAGTTACCACCGAACTGAGTATGATCGCAGGTGGAGAGGAGAAAGAAAAACAAGCATTGGAGCTGAACCCACTGGGGTCGAGCCAAGCACAGTTTATCTTGCCGGCCGGAGATTTCTCAAAGGCTACGATTCGTTTGCAAGCCGGAGATCGATACCCGTTGGATGATCAAAGAAGCCTCTGGCTAAAATCTCCCCCTCCCCGAAGGTTTGGATTTTGGGTCGGGAATGATAATCAAAAGGATACCTCTGAAGAGAAGGATTACCTAAGAACTGCGGTCCTCAGCTCTGGAGATAGTGGATGGAATCGTTGGGAATTGAATCAAGACTTTGCAGATGCATTAAGAATGGGTGACGAGAGCGTGAATTTGGAATTACTATTCGGACTGGGGTTGGGTGATTGGTTTGAGGCAGAGGGACTACCCGCTTTTATGCAATCCTTTCTTGATCGTGGAGGAGTTGCTTTGATCACTCCGAGCGAGCCTTTTTCTGCGTCTATTTCAATGATTAAGCAATCTGGTCTGTTGGATTTTAGCTTTTCNAAAGTAGTGGGTGGAGCCAGTCGGTCGGGAGAAGTTTTCAGAATTGCNGCGTTAGCAGAGGAGAGTCCTTTGAGCAAAATATTTTCCGGTAAAGCCTCACGTGATTTATACCTAACTTCCTTTTTTCGCTTTGGTGTATTAAAGGGTGTCGGAGACCCATTGAAGATCCCAATTAAGGATCGAAATGGACGCCCTCTCGCCCTTGTCCGGGATTATGAAAGTGGAGGGAAGTTGGTTTTTCTTCCTTTCCGGGTGAATCCCAGATGGACTGACCTTCCTTTGAGGAACTCTTTTCTTCCCATGCTTATGGAACTGGTACAAAAAGGGGTTNGTTCGGGAAATACCAGGACCTGGCCAGTTTTAGAGCCTGGGGATACTTGGTCTGGGAACGAAGTTTTTGTGGCTGAAAAGCCTGGGACTTATCGATTCGAGGATCAATGGATTGAGGTCGTGCCCTCGATTGCAGAATCTTCTCCTCAAACTTATGGACCCCAAGAACTTGTGGATGCTCTGGGAGGAAGGCCCAAACTTTCTAAAAACATCAATTCAACCGATAACCTCAAGGATAAGACTGATCGGTCGCTATGGTTGTGGTTTGCCATCGGNGTATCAATCCTCTTGATTATAGAAATGATCTGGTCAAGACCTAGAGTAACGCAAACGAACACGGGAGGTATGCAGGATGCCTGAATTCCTTCGTAAACTTCGTCAAGAGGTTCGTTTTTTTATCTTTTCCCGTTACCTTCTGGCCTTAGTTTGTGGGCTCTTGGCTTGGCCGGTGTTGATTTATCTGGTTGATCTATATGATCTTTTCTTTCCGATTATGGAAAAGAATGCGGGTAACTGGGTTCAGGGACTGCTTTCTATGGTTGGACTNCTAGTATTTGCAACCCTGATCTATTTCTGGATTAGGAAGCCGAAATTGAACCGGTTGGCTCAGGATGTTGAATTTGCTAATCCCGAATTAAAGGACTCGTTGAATTGTGCGGTCGAGTTGCAGGAAAAAGCGAAGGAGCAGGAGTTATCCTTCATGGAGAAAAGAGTCTTACAGGTTACCAATCAAAAAATTTCCGAGATTGCATGGGGTAAAGGTACTCGTCCCTCCGGCAAGTTTTGGTCTTCCCTTGCTTTCGGTTTGATTTGCGGTGGGGTTTTTACGGTCTGGAGTTTTGAGTCCAGTCCGATTCGTAAAGCCATCGATGCGGTTTCTGAAGAACCTGGTTTGTCTGTTTTTACATCCAAGTCTGGAGACACTATGAAGGAGATATTTCAAGCCACGGATGAATTCAGTAGGGGATCGGATATTTCTATTTTTGCAGATGTAACCCGCGGTCACCGCGGCGAGAAAAAAGCATCGATCGAATTCCTGGAAAAGGAAAACCAGATTACCACACTAGGCATGCTTTCCACTCCCACCTTAGGTCGCTTTGAATTTGTGGTTCCCTCCCTGGTCAAGCCCTTCAAATATCGAGTTTTTACCCCCAGTATTGTCAGTGATTGGTACANCCTTAAACCATATGACCCTCCAGCGGTTAAAAAGGTTGAATGGAGTATTTTTCCTCCTGCTTACATCAAGCAGGAAAATTTCATGCATTCTGACTTTGGGTATGTCCGAGCACCTGAGGGTAGCCGGATTGAGCTCAGTTTGGAGGTATTTGATTTGCCCCAAAGAGTCGGGGCGACCTTGGCCGCCAGTGATGGGAATCATAGCTTGGAAATGGGCAAAGATGGAAAATTTCAATTTGCTTTTANTTTAGGTGAAGACTGGAAGGGACGGTTGCGGTTGGAAGACTTGGACGAACCCGGAAGGGCACCGACNGTATATGATGCGATTTCTTTTTCTCCNATCCCCGACGAACCTCCAGTTGTTGAAATTACCGAGCCTGCGGANGATTTACAACTGCCCGCAGACGCTCAATTTTTGGTNGAAGTTTNTGCTTCCGATGATCATGGAATCGCGGATGTCCGAATCAATATTTCTCATGCAGGTGAGAAGACTGAAAAAACAATCTTTATCAACCCGGTAGAGCAAGAAAAGNCTCAAACTTATATTTTTGACTTAAATGATCATGCCTTGGCCGTCGGAGATGTTCTTACATACATGGCATTAGCCTTGGATAACAAGGAACCCGAAGGGCAANTAGCTCGTTCCGAGATTTACTTTATCGAAGTCTTGCCTCCCGAGGGGAACGCTACCGAGGAGATGGATGGNGAAGGAGAAACTGCGGAAACNAAAGAGATTCCTATCCGGGATTTCATCAACAAATCCAAAAAGATTATTCGGTCCACCTACGATGCCATGCTTGAAGATGATGAGGTCCAGTTTGAAAAACTAAGCTTATCCATTGCCACACAAGCTTTAAGTTTAAAGCACGAGATGACTAAAGTTTTTGACGAGAATGAAGGTATGTTTCCCGTCGTCGATGGTATTGATCTTGGTGAACTCTTAAATGAAGCCACTTACCATATCGAACAATCCGAGATTTATGCCGGAGATTTACTTTTAGAGGAATCCCTGGAACCTTCTGAGAAAACACTCCGTAAATTAGTTCAGCTTTATGCATTGCTCCAGAAGATGAACAAGAAAAAAATGAAGGGAAAGGGAAAGAAACCATCTGAGTCTGACGGAGAAAGTGAAAAGCCAAGCGAAGAAAAATCAGAGGAACCTGAGGACTTAGCCGAGCAACTCAACCGTATGGCCGAAGACTTGAAGAAATTGGAAGACTTGGAGGCCCGTCAGCAAGAATTAAATAAAGATATTGGGAGAGCAGCAGGGCAAGGAACCAGGGGGAAACCGAATCAAAACTCTGCCCAAGANCAGGAAGATATTAGGCGAGATCTAAACAGTTTGGAAGATGATTGGTATAAAAAGTCCGGAAAACTTGGGGAGGTTGCAAAACTCAAGCAAGCCGGAGATGAAATGAAAGAAGCAGCCGGTGATCTACGTCGGGATGACCCACGGGAAGCACAGCCTCATGGTGAAATTGCCGAGGAGGTTCTGGGTAGTGCGATTTTGGAATTGGAGTCGAAAATGGCCGCACTTGCTGGAAATATGGTTGATCAATTAAGCGAGGGTGCTTCGGGATTATCGGAAAATCAAAGAGAGCTGCAAGGGGAAACCCAAGGTGCAAGTCCAGGCAAAGGAGATGCTCTTAAGGAAGAACAAGATGAGCTAAATTCTGCGGCCCAAGATCTTCTTGANAAAATCGACGAAATGGCTCGTTCCCTTGGCAAGTTTAATGAAAACGCGATGGAAGACCTGCTTAAAAGTACCCGCGAATCTAGGAGTGAAGGTCTAGAACGTTCGGGCAAGCGTGCCTCCAATTCTTTACTCTATGAGAATTTTCCTTCCGCAGAAAAAGAAGAGGGCAAAGTTGCAGAAAATTTGGAAAAACTTCAGGAGGATTTGGAAGGCGTGGCNAATAAACTCCGNAATTTGGGTAATGATGCCCTNCGTGAGTTAGTAGAGAAATTGATGAAAACTCAGGACGAGTTGCCTGGTATGGGTGCCCAAGAAATGAAGGATTCGGCGGAAGAAATTGCAAGTGCCTTGGGTTCCTTATCCCAATCCAAAAAAGATGAAAGGCTACAAAATATAACTCAGTTCTTCGAACAGGTTGCGATCAGTGAAGACCCGACCCCTTCCAAATCAATGGCATCGGCTGCGATTACGGAAGCACTTCAGTTGGCTGAGCAATTCTTTTGGAAAGAAGCCAAGGATAATTTACTTCGTCGCAATCAAGCGACTTCTTCTGCTCCTAGTCGCTATAAAAGACAAGTGGAGGAATACTTTCGTCGTATTGCCGAAGGAGAATAAGCATGGGTTTCGATTGGCCTCTTTCACCTTTATGGTTGGTTTCATTATTTGTTTTANTNACCATTGCCNTATGGATTCATNNTAGGGCNCTCTTAAAATCTACTCTTGCTGGATTGGCTTGGAAGTTGATTGTACTTCGATCCTTGGCGGCNATTTTATTTCTTATTTTAATATCCCGTCCCTTCATCACCACTGAAGAACCTGATCCATCTAGGATGAAACTTCTTGTCCTTTCTGATCTCTCAGGAAGTATGGATGCAAGAGATGATCGGGATAGTCCCCGAAGGATATCGAAGGTTCAGCCTTTTTTAAGTGTTCAGAAACAAGAAAGCTGGATTAATAAAATGCGAGAGAAATANGGGAAAGTGGATAGCATGGGCTTTTCTGATGATTTGAAGCGTTTAAATTCCAAATCATGGAGCGAGACAGAGCTTGGCAAAAAGACTGCCTTAGGAGATGCCCTGCATGCCAGTTTATCTTTGGAACAGGAAGAAAGAAAAACCGGAGCNGCTGTGGTATTTTCNGATGGTTTAAACAATCAGGGCCGTTCCNTACTNGAGGTTGCAAAAGAATATCGAGCTAAAGCTGTCCCGATTAATGTGGTTGGNGTGGGGAAAGANATGCTTCGTGGAGACCTGCGGGTTTCATTCACGGACCGGAAGCCNGTTGCGGTTGCNAAGGAAGAACTTTTGATGAGTGCAGAAGTNGAAAATTTATTCGATCGNAGCNTATCAACNGAGTTNNTNNTTTTCATNGGTGANCAAGTTTTAGAGACCCTNCCANTCGATTTGAAAAAAGGGGAAAAAAGAAAAATTATGCTTTCCCCACAAATACCAAAATTTGCAGGTCCTAAGCGGTATCGTCTTTCACTAGAAACTCCTGAAGGGGATTCGGACCCTTCCAACGATTCTGATTCATTGCTGGTCCTGGTTAAGGCACCGGAACAGTTTACTGTCCTGTATTTATCAAACCAAGTCAGACCATTATATTCCTTTATGAAGAGAGTTCTTGGAAATGAGGAGAGGTTTGATCTAAATTCACTTATTCGATTGGGAGATAATGTGTTTCATGCCTTTGGTGAAAAAGTGAGGCCAAATTATCCAACGGATCCAAATTTTTGGATGGATTTTGATGCCATCCTTTTAGATCTCGATGCATTATCCGAGATGAATGCAACCGTGGTCAGTTCCTTGAAGGATTTCGTGCAGAAGCGTGGAGGTGGTCTTTTAACCTTTGGTCCTTTGGGCGATGGGCGCGAAAAGTTGGGGGGGTTATTACCTGCCAAGGAAGTAGAACGGATTTTGGCGAAGGATAACCTCTCTTTGAAAGTGTATGAGGAACCTTTGTTTACCCCCAAGGATAAGGTGCAGGAAATGAGGCCATTTATACCGGACCGTTTACCGGGATATTTTGTAAGTGAACAAAACAAAGGAGCTCGAGGTGTTGTGGTATCCAGAGCCAATGGGAAACCTGTTTTAACCGTCCAAGCTTATGGTGCNGGGAAAGTGGCTTACTGGGGAGTTCCTGACGATTGGCGTCGTGCCATTTCGGATGAGAAAGGAGCCGAGGACTTCAGGAAGTTTTGGCAATCCTTAACCCAGTGGTTGGGGGAGGGGGGCGAAGAACGTTTGAAGATCGATGAAAGCGAGGATGTTCTTCGCCGTGGAATGGATGCAGTTTTAAAAGTGGAGGCATTAAGTGCTGACTTCGAACCCGCTATGGACGCAATGGTTCGTGCTGACATAATCGGGCCGGAAGGGTTCGCCAAGACCATTCAATTATATCCACAAGGAGCGGTAGCTGGTCAGTATAGCGGTTCCTTTCGGCCCCATTTACCCGGGGCTTATGAAGTTAAATACAGCTTGGATTTCCCGGATGGAGAAGAATTGAAAACGGAAACCTATGTCCGGGTTTCCGAGACAGGAGAAGAATCAAAAGATTTATCCTACGCGGAGCGCGAACTTAAGATGCTTGCGAAGTTGACTGGAGGACAATTCCTCCCAATCGCTGAAATGAATGAAGCATGGGAGCCTACTTTCGCTAAATCCATACCCACCCTTCAGCAGAGAGCAAGCTTGGCAGAGGTTTGGCCAATTTTTATTCTGATCTTTTTGGCTGCGGGTTTTGAATGGGTTATCAGGAGGCAGGCTGGACTAAAGTGAGTTATAAAGTTAATATTTTTACTTTCTTTCTCTTGACCTGCTTGCTTGCTATTTTGGGTCAGGCTTTAGGGGATCAACCACTGAACGGGATTCCCTTGGCAATGGAAAAAGCTGGCCTTAAAGATCAGAACGATAGTGGTCCCATCCCTCCCGTTCGAACTTCACAATCTCAAACCATCCAAAAAGCAGGAGAAGATTTGAGACAGGGAGAGGAGGGTGTCCGAATTGGTGCGGCAAAATTGCTGGGTAAATATCCNGGGACGACNTCATCCATCTTGCTTGTCGGTGCCTTGGATGATTCAAGTGCTTTGGTTCGGAGAGCATCCATTGTATCTCTCGCGGAACATTCAAGTAATGGNTATCCATTGTTCGACCGATCTTTACTAGAAAAAGTTTTTTCTAAGATTGCAGATCAAGATGTTGAAGTACGGCGTGAAGTTTCGGCAATGATCCCTCGCCTTGTTGGTGGATTGATGCGGGCGAAGATGGAAATGATTGAAATCAATGGTCGCAAGGTTTATCAGAGCTTGCCCGCCAGTTTGAGGCCGGACCTTTACACTTTAGCCCTCGAGGCGTTGCTGGATGAAGACGCGATCGTCCGACAGAACCTCTTAAAATACTACCAGTACCTAAGAATTTCGATGCCGGTTTCAACCTTTGTGAAATTACTTAACGATTCAGATCAAGGCGTGCTATTAACAGCCTTAAGCAGGGTTTCTAGTAACGCCAGAGATTCACGAATTATAGGACGAATTGAAGAGCTTGCCCTTCATCCCAGTCGTGGAATCCGGTTGAAAGTCGTGGATGTTGCCAGAGATTGTAATCGTTATGATTCTAGATACCGTGGCGTTTTGCGGACTATGACTGGAGATTCTGATTTGGAAGTGGCTTCCATGGCGGCAGTTGAATTAGCCCGTTTAGGAGAGCGATTACCCTCTCCCGTCTTGGAAAAAATTAAATCTTACTTGCTCAATGCAAGAGGAATGACTGCNCANGTAACNACCATCCTTTATGCCATATCTGCGATGGGTCAGGACGGGGTTGAAATTTACCGGGTTTTAACCGATCATAGTAGTTCGAGAATGAGAACGGTTGCATGGCAGCGTTTGATGGGCTTGACCTCCGGTTGGAAGGACCCANGCCTATGGCTTGNTGCNATGAAAGATAAAGATAAGGGTGTGCGAGAGGCGGTATTAAATAATCTTCGTGGCCGAGTCGGGGTTTTAAGCTTGGAGCAAATGAGGGCNTTGGTTACCAGCTCTTATTCGAATGTGCGAATTTTTGCTGGCCAGTGCCTGATGACCGCTTCTGCTGAATCTGTTCAAGAGTTTGGCTTTGAATTATTAATTGATGAGAACGAGGTNGTTCGTTCCACCACCATTCGTGCCATGGGTGTTCGTAAATCCCCCGGTTGGTTGAAAGTAATGGCTCGGTCTCTGCTGGATGATCACTATGCGGTACAAAGAGCAGCCATGGACTCGCTCATCACTGACCGTAAGGATGGGGTTCCAGTCTTACTCGAACATGTAGCCAAGTATCCAACCAACCAAATTAATTCTTTGGTCAGGGCAGAACTACAAAAAATGGGATTTCAACCATNAATANANTGAGGANTTTTATTTTATTTCTGTTTACGATTTCGTGCCTTGGAAACCTCTCTGCCCAAGAGGCTCGGGAGCTTGATGGGGGTGGGGTTCGGGTTCTACAACTCATGAGGGTTGAGAACGGAACCAGAAGGTACGCGGATGCACTGCCTAGTTTGTTGAAAATGTTAAACGAGCAAACCTCGGGTCGCTTNGATGTTGATCCTCTTTACATCTCAGAGCTTACAGATGAACGACTTTTTGAGAATCCGATTCTCTACATTAATTGTGATGATCAACCGAACCTGGAATTTCCACAGGAGGAGAAAGACGCTTTGAGGCGCTACATGGAACAGGGCGGGTTTGTCTACTTGGACGCCGGAATCAAGGCTTCTTTCCTCGGAAGAGATTTGGGGCATAGTTATGCCGCATGGGAAGAAAGGCCCGAGGTCCGGGAATTATTTTCTCAGGTTTATCCAGAAAAATCTTTTTTACCACTTCCCCGAAATCATGAAATTTTTCGGACTTTCTTTAAAGGTTTACCCAAGAATGAAGATTTGAAGATCAAGCAAGACCAAAAGAGGCTCCCTGAGACTGTCTTAACCTTTGTCGAGCAAGAGAAATGGCCCCAAGGAACTTATTCTTTTGTTGGACTTAAGGTAAAAGGACGATTGGCCTGTGTGGCCTCTCCTATTTGTGCAATGGGTTGGGGGAAGGATGAATTTGGGGCTTGGATTCCTCCCATTTCTTTTCGGATTCGTGAGTCCGCTGAAAANTTTNATCAGGAGCTCAAACTCGCCTCCTTTGCGGGGAATACTTTTGAAGTAACTCGAGAGGATGGATTGAAGGATGTTATTTATTCGGTCGAGGGACAGAGGCCGCTTTGGGTCCANGAACCCAATGGAAGGTGGAGGATTTTTAAGTATTATACGGGTGAAGAAATAAGTAATTATGCCCATGCTTTTTATGCCCGCTTGGGTATGAATGTTTTTCTTTATGCTTTCCTCAATTGAATGGATTGGTTTTGCTAAGAGTCCATCGTGAACGATTTTAAATTTCCAGATCCACCAGAGCCCCAGGACTTGCCTTGGTACCGCCGAGTCCCTNCGATGTACTACTGGTGGGGGGGGACCGTGCTCTTTTTAGGTGTCGCTATCATTTGGTTGCCTTCTCAATGTGTGCTCAATGATTTAGAAGTTCCTGAACGGGGTAATCCTGAAGAAAATGCATACAACAACTTAAACCAAGAAAAAGATTTGGAATTTCGTGAAGATGGACTTTGGTATGAAATTAAGTCTGAATCTCCATTTACCGGATTTGCTGATGCCTATCATCCAAACGGTCAAATTCGTTCCAGAACCAAGGTGAAGGACGGACTGGCTTATGGTTTGATTCAGGAGTGGGATGAAAATGGCACCTTGCTTGGAACTCTGTTTAAAGACGAGTTCCAANGNTGAAGAACTGGTTTTTCCAGAGTCTGGCTCTGTTCTTCTGGATTACTTCAACATGGGGAGNGGTTTTGCCCAAAGAGGAGATCACTTTGATTCTTTCAGAATATACTTCATTGGAGCAAAAAATAAGTGAGCACATTAAATTAAATCCTAACGCAGTCGAGTTATTCTCCCGGCGCGGAGATGCCAGAATGTTCTTAGGAGATTTTGGTGGAGCACGGAAGGATTATGAAAAAATGATTCAATTAGAACCCTTACTGGAAGTGTCACATTGGCGTTTGGGAATCACATATTTTTATCTCGGCCTTTTTAAAAAAGCGGCGCATCAATTTGAGATATATCATCAGCATGATGCCGTGGACCGCGAAAATGGAATTTGGAGATTCATGTCACAAGTTCAGCAAAGTGGGGTCGTTGAAGCGCGCCAGAATTTAATAAAATATAAACAAAGTGACCGCCCCCCGTACCCTTGGCTCTACGATCTTTTTAAGGGTGAAATACAACCCCCAGTATTATTTGCCCGAATTCACCAAGCGAAATACCCGAAGGCTTATCACTCGAGGGTTCTCTTCCATGCCTATCTATATGTTGGTATTTACTTGGAGATGGTCGAGGGAAAGATAACCGAGGCGGAGAAGTATTTAGCACAAGCAGTTAGCAATGAATACGGAAGGACAACCGGTACTTATATGTGGCAAGTTGCCCGAATTCACTATCAGCAAATCCAGAAGCATGCTCGAATTAATTTACCCCGATAAGCGGTAAGGTTTTCCTTTGAAAGAAAAGGGTGGGGCTTCACTTGGGATAAGTTTTCATGCGGGTGTGCATCACCGATGCAGCAAGTAAGACTGGAGCAAACAGGTTCAGCACCGGGATCATCCAAAGACAGGTAGCAAAGGCTCCATTTTGAAAGTAGGATTCATTTTTATTCTCTTTGTCCGGGCGAATTCTAAAAGCCAACAGTTGCCCATATTCTTTTCCCAGAAGGTAGCCATTTATACAAACCTGCATCGCAATTCCAATCGGGGGGATGAACCACCCAATCAGGTAAAAAGGAAAAGCGACCATGTTAATCAACAAGCTGAAGCAAATAAAACGTGTAGAGAAAAGAATTCCTACACGAATGGAAGGAGCGGGAAGCAGTTCAAGATCTGGATAGTGGCGAGCCTTGACTGCNTCAAAGATATCATCAATGAAAATTCCCAGAAATGCAGCATGTATTCCAGCAAAAGCAAAATATCCAAGTACCAGGATGAACCCGGTTCCAATGAACAACAAAACCATTTGTAAAATACCCTCGGTATCGCCAAACCAATTGGTTAAGGTTTCAGAAAAGGAATCAAGCACCCAGTCAATGGTATTTGCACCCAAGATTAAAAATGCCAGAATGCTGAAGGTGGTTAAAAGGGTAGCATAAATCATNGGTCTGATGATTTTTGCNTCCTTGATTTGGGAAAAAGAAAGNAGGAAAGATTGAATCATTATACGGGTGTTAAACGNGGGGTAAGATCGAAGGATGCGAATTTTTTTATCCAAAAGCAAATTTTTCCGATGGACAAATTGTAAACCACAACCATAACTGGATGTGTGGATAGGATAAAAGGGATCAATGGCTGATCACAATTATACGGCGGACAGCATCAAGTCGCTCGACTGGAAAGAGCACATCAGGCTTCGTCCGGGCATGTATATTGGCAAGCTCGGTGACGGATCTTCAGATGATGATGGTATTTATGTCTTGCTGAAGGAGGTCCTGGATAACTGCATAGATGAATTCGTCATGGGCTTCGGTAAGCAAATAGAAGTCGATTGTGATGGCTATATCGTTACCGTTCGAGATCATGGAAGAGGGATTCCTCTGGAGAAATTATTGGATTGTTCCTCGAAAATTAATACCGGAGCAAAATACGACTCCGAAGCTTTTAAAAAATCTGTGGGTTTAAATGGAGTCGGAATCAAAGCAGTGAATGCTCTTTCGAAAACATTTAATATCCAGTCATTCCGTGATGGAGATACCCGTAGGATTGAATTCTCGTGTGGTGAACCCCAGGAAATCGACAAAAAAAATAAGAAGACGCAAGAGGAAAACGGAACCTTTATTTCATTCGTTCCGGATGGTTCGATGTTTAAGAAATATCGTTATCGTAATGAGTATGTGGAGCGTATGCTTCGATATTACACCTACTTGAATAAAGGCCTAGTCATCCATTATAACGGTAAGAAGTTTCGCTCCAAAAATGGTCTTAAGGATCTTTTAGAGGAAAACCTTTCCGAAGATCCCCTTTATCCAATTATTCACATCGAAGGTCATGATATCGAAGTTGCTTTTACGCATATTGAGCAATACGGGGAGGATTATTTTTCTTTTGTAAACGGTCAGCATACCACTCAGGGCGGGACTCACCAGGCTGCCTTCAGGGAAGGCTTGGTGAAAACCATTCGTGATTTTTCCAAAAAGAATTTTGATGCCCCTGACATCCGTGGTGGTTTGGTTGCTGCGATTAGCTTGAAAGTTCAAGAGCCTGTTTTTGAGTCCCAGACAAAAACCAAACTTGGTTCTTTGACCGTTGCTCCGGAAGGTGAATCCATTCGCTTGTTTGTGGGTAATTTCCTCAAGGAAAAACTGGATAATTTTTTACACAAAAATCCGCAGACTGCCGATGCTTTACTGGTAAAAATTCAACGAAGTGAACGAGAACGTAAAGAACTTAAGGGAATCCAGAAA
>NHDN01000019.1 GCA_002171765.1 Verrucomicrobia bacterium TMED60 | reverse complement strand
TGACGATGAGGAGGGTTATGATCAAAACGAACAATTCACCACTGCTGGCGATATTGATTTCCTTTTTGATCTTTCTCCTATCACTGCAGAGGCACANATNGCNATGAGTACNNATGATAATTCTAGTAGTGCNNCAACTGGAGGTAAAGGGCTTGAGCTCGAGCAACTTTTTGCCCGNTACAGTGTCAATGATGTNTTCAACTTNNCNTTTGGNCGCCAGTTNACAGCCCTTGGNTACGAAGCGGATGAAGCCCCNGGGTTGTATGCCGTCTCCAATGCNTATGTCCTTGGNAATGGCGATTCNGATGTCAATCTTGCTCCTGCACAAACTCGTCGTAATTATGTCGATGGCGTCCGTGCTAATTTCAATAATGGTCAATTTGGATTAACTTTCGGATTACATGATGGCTATTGGGCCAACAATCATTTTGACGGCGATGACCTTGCCCTTGATCTNGCNGCNTCGGTTATGATTATCCCGGGTTTGGAAGCCCGTTTGGGATACGCACATCAAGAAGTTGATAAAACAAACCCATTACNACCCACTNTCGATACTGATATTTCCCAATTCAATATGTGGTTGGGTTATAATCCCAATGACCTCACCCTTGCGATTGAGTATGACAACTTTGATATTTTAGAAGATGATGATTATTGGAGTATGATGTTACTCGCCAGTTATCAATTCACGGATTGGTTTGCAGGAACTTTGCGCTATTCTCATGAGGATTATGAGAATGGTACTGCCGATCATGATGCGGATCGGTTCACACTTGCCCTACTCTTTACAGTTACCGACAATTTCTTCTTCAATGTTGAGTANAGNACNACCTCGGTAGATAGTACTTTACAAGGCGACTACGATGANTTNTACCTTGAAGGTTTAGTAACTTACTAAATCTTTCTGAGAAGTTTAAATTTGAAAAAAAGCCCCGTCGAGAAATNGACGGGGCTTTTTTTGTGCCCAATTTNGACTCCNTGCTTGCCAAANTNNATGCTTCAAGGCATCGGAATAGGTAGCCAAAATTGCAAACATNGATGGAAAAAATAAGTACCAACAGCNAANATANCNATGGANGCCTTAACNTACGANGAGCCCAGTAAGGCAAAGAAGGCAATCCTTCGAAAGATTGAGGAGCAAGGGGAAGAACTTGCTTATTTNCAACGCAAGGCACGGGAACTGGGAATTCCAGTGCTGGTNGTGGTCGAGGGNCTNAGTGCNGCCGGTAAGGGAACGATTATCAATCANATGATTCAACCGCTGGATCCCCGGGGCTTTAAGGTTTCCTGTATTGCTTCTCCCAATCGGGATGAACAATTACGACCCTTTCTTTGGCGGTTTTGGAGGCGTACGCCATCCGCGGAACGGATGGCGATCTTTGACCGGAGTTGGTACCGAAGCCTGCTGGATGCCAAGATCAATGGAATCATCAGTGAAGCCGACNTNAAAAAGGCCTACGCGGATGTGNGGAATTTTGAACGGCAGATGAGGGATGGAGGAACCATTATCTTAAAATTTTTCCTGGAGATTTCCAAAAAGGAACAGGCTATCCGCCTGGCTGCCCTGCAATCCAATCCNGCCACGGCCTGGCGGGTATCGGATGCGGTNCTCCAAAGGCATGGTCGATACAAGGACTACCAGGANGCNGTGGAGCAAATGTTTANGGAGACCGATATCGAGGATCAATCCCCATGGATCAAGATACCTTCTAAAAATACCAAGGATGCCACCCTCAAGGTNCTTACTAAAATGGTNACGGCANTGNGCAAAAGNGTGAAGGAAGTAAAAGATGGAAAGCCTCCGTTGANTGCCTCCAAGCGACCCTCCCGTCCCTATTTTCGAAACGCACCTTCNCTGGCCANGGCNNANCTNAGTCACAACCTAAGTAAGGAAGTATACCGGGANATGCTCGGGGTCCGGCAGCGAAANATTCAGGANCTNCATCATGAAGTATATCGTTTACGGATTCCNGTGGTGATTGTGTATGAGGGCTGGGATGCCGGGGGCAAGGGGGGAAATATTCGCCGGCTTACTGAGCGGATGGATCCCCGTGGTTATGAAGTGATCCCGATTTCCGCTCCCAATGATGTGGAGAANGTCCATCATTATCTTTGGCGTTTCTGGACTGAGTTTCCCAAGGCAGGGCATGTGACCATTTTTGANCGCTCCTGGTATGGTCGGGTGCTGGTGGAACGCGTGGAGGGCTTTTGCAGTGAAACCGAATGGAAACAGGCCTACCGGGAAATCAATGAGATGGAGGAGAATTTTAGGCACTTTGGAACCGCCCTGATCAAATTCTGGGTCCAGATTGATCAGGATGAGCAATTAAGACGTTTTCAGGCCCGGGAGCAAAATGCCCGAAAGAAGTGGAAGCTCAATGAGGAAGACTGGAGAAACCGGGAAAAATGGAAACCTTATGAGGATGCGGTCAATGAAATGTTTCTTCGTACCCATGCCCCCAAAGCTCCCTGGACCATCATTGAAGGAAATTGTAAACGCTATGCCCGGATCAAGGCCCTGGATGTGGTGATTGATGCAATCGAGACCAAGATTGCCGAGAAATCAAAGTAAAACAGAGCCCGCCAAAATAAATTTTTTTGGGTCGTCACCCACGACCCAAATTGAAAAGAACAAAAGGGGAACCGTCCGGCCTCCTATGCGTTATATGATCGATCTTCCCATCATTCTTGCCACGCTCTTTGCACAAAAGTAATAAGATAAAAATTTCAGCCCTGCTCGTTTTGTGATAGCAAATCACAATAAAACCTATTTTAATTTATCCTCTCTCTCACCTAACCCACTTCTTTACACCTTTAAGATTCTTTGCTCATGCCTACTTCATCCTCCATTTTATCCGAAAACCTTCACGAATATCCCCAGCAAGATGTAATCGATGGATCTGTTGGTGAGGCAGGTTCCATTCTGGATGATTGCCTGAACCAAAACGACGGGGTGTTGCAGCTTTTGCACCGGTATGCCGGGCGAACTTTTTGTAGCCCCGGGAAAAGACTGCGCCTGGATGAAGGCTCGTACTATCCGGATTACATGGGCGGTACCGGACTCGATGAAATCTGGATGGGTTGCACCGTACCCATTGTCACGGGAGTGATCGATACCCGCACCGGTAAAGCCCCCTTTCGGGAAGGTGAATCCCATGTTCTCACTCCCAGTGGTCAGGTTATTGCCCTGCAGGACTTAATCCTTGGGAACCCGGAAGCGGTTATGGGTGAGAAGATTACCGCCTTTTCAAAATCGCTATATGGTGATCCCACCTGGCCGATCGTGTCCAAGAAATTTGATAATTTGAACCCGATTCCCCATCACCTGCACTGGGCAAAGTGGGAAGTTTATGACATCAACTCCTTTGACAATCCCGGCGTGTGTCCCTCGCACTATCATACCACCGCCATGGGCTTGTATCCCTTCGTTACCAAGGATCAGTTTCTTGCTTGCATGAAAAGTTTTGGACAGGGTGAGTATAATGGGGTTCGTCACTTGTCCCCGCATGTAATGATGCAACTGGATCATGGCTTTGTGATGCCAAACGGGGTACTGCACTCGCCGACCGACCTCTGTACACACGAAGTACATGTCACCATGGATGAGCACTTTTTGGCCGAGGACCTTACCCTCGACGGACGGATTGGGGCAGCGGATGCATTCTATGCATGCCGGGAAGAGGACTACCCGAAGGATCGGCACGAAGACTGGGAGTACCTGGTTGAACACTTCGATTTTGAAGCGAATCAGGACCCGGATTTCGTGCAGAAGAATGCCCGCCCAGCGATTCCCGCCGTAGAATTTGCAGACGATGGAGTCGATGCGAAGTGGATTGTATACGGTGAATTTCTCGGCGACCAAAAGGTTTCAATTCTTCGCCTTACTTTGGAGCCCGGTAGCAAGACGACTTTCTGCCCGGAGAGTCCGGCTCTCTTTCACACCAATGGTGGAAGTGGCCGGGTTGGTAAGCTCGAAGTTCAATATCATCAGAATATGGTACTGGGTGAGCTTTATCCTGAAATCGGATTCATCACCCAATCCGCACTTTCAAAGGGCGGTGTGGAAATTGAAAACACCGGCTCTGAACCGCTGGTACTGGCTTTTGACTTTCCCCAAAATGCCCATTCTCAAACCCCTGGGGTTTAGGTTTTCGAGGTAGTCACTTCCAGTCGCGTCCTGAAGTACGATTTGGGATCCAAGCAAAGGACATCCGCAAGTTGGTTTTCCTTGCCAAGTGTAGAAAAAAGCCCTTCCTATCTTTTCTTCTCCTATTATTTTTATAGCTTTTATGAGTGAATCATCCCAGCCTAGTCAACGCTCCGGAATTCTTGCCGGGGGAAATTGGATCATTGATCAAGTAAAAATCATTGATGTCTACCCGAAGCATGAGCAACTGGCCAATATTTTGGATCAGTCTCAGGGAACCGGTGGATCTCCCTACAATGTACTTTTGGACTTAGCCAAGATGGGTGCCTCTTTCCCGTTGGAAGGAGCCGGACTCGTCGGGCAGGATACTTTGGGCGAATATATCCTCGAGGATTGCCGAAAAAATAAGATCGATTCAAAGTTGATTTCCGTCTCCCCGGGAACCAGTACCTCCTACACCGATGTCATGACCGAGCGGGAAGGAGGAAGGAGAACATTCTTTCAATACAGCGGGGCCAATTCCACTTGGGACGGATCCGATATCGATTTCAGTCAGTGCTCGTCCAAAATTTTTCATCTCGGGTATCTCTTGTTGCTCGATGCCATCGATGCTTCCCATCCGGAACATGGAACCCAAGGAGCCGCTCTACTCTCCAAAGCCCGGGCAGCCGGTTTAAAAACCAGTATCGATGTGGTAAGTGAAGACAGTGACCGCTTTGCCCGGATTATTGGACCCGCTTTGAAGCAAGTGGATTACTGCATTCTGAACGAAGTCGAGGGTAGCAAGGTGACCGGGGTTACCGTGAGGGAGGATGGGAAACTGCTCAACCAAGGAATTGAAGAAACCGCCAGCAAACTATTTGAACTGGGGGTCGGGGAACTTGTGGCCATCCACTTCCCCGAGGGCTCCTATGCACAGTCCAGCACTGGGGAAAAGGTATGGCATGGCTCCTTGTCCCTTCCCAAGGGTTACATCAAGGGCGCCGCTGGTGCCGGGGATGCATTTTGTTCAGGTGTATTATATGGCGTGCATGAAGGCTGGTCTTTGGAGAAATCACTTCTGACCGGTACCTGTGCGGCAACCGCCTGTATGTCCGACCCTACTTGTACCGATGGCCTCCGTTCTCTCGAAGACTGTTTGGCCTTGGCAGAAGCATTCGGCATCGGAGAAGATGAAAGCTAAATTTTACCCCATCTCAATTTTAATCGACTAACCTAATACCATAAAATGTCTCAATCATCCCTAAACGATTTTGACTCGCGAGTTCGCGAGCAAGCCCTCCAAAGCATATCTGAAGCCGGTGGCTTCTCTGAACCCAGCACCATGCTCAATTTGCATGCCCATACCTTTTATTCCTTTAACTACAAGGGATTTTCCCCGAGTACCTTTGCGGTAGAGGCAAAAAAAGCGGGGCTGGAAGCCGCGGGGATTGTGGATTTTGATGTGCTCGACGGCTTGGATGAATTTTGGGATGCGACCCGCAAGTTGGACTTGAAGGCATGCGTAGGATTAGAATCAAGGGTGTTCGTGCCCGAATTTTCTGACCGGGTCATTAATTCCCCCGGTGAACCAGGAATCAGTTATCACATGGGGACCGGGTTCACTACCACCGAGATTCCCCAAGAGGCGCAGGATTTTCTGGATGGCATGAGAAGTACTTCCGAGCAACGCAATCGTTCCCTATTGGACCGGGTCAATGCTTTCCTGAGTCCCTTGACCTTGGATTACGACCTCGATGTCTTGCCCCTTACNCCAAAGGGGAACGCCACCGAACGTCATCTTTGTCTAGCCTACGCCCGAAAGGCATTGGCACAATATCCAGAAGAATCTGCCTTGCGGGCTTTTTGGTCGGATAAATTGGGTGTGGCCCCGGAAGAACTNAAGGATGTACCGGACGGTCGGGGAATGACCGACTTAATCCGGGCCAAGACGATGAAGAAGGGTGGGGTTGGTTATGTACAGCCCGATTCCGGTTCCTTTCCGAATATGGCAGAAATGAATGAATTTGTGCTGAAGTGCGGAGCCTTACCGACCTTGACCTGGTTGGATGGAAGCTCCGATGGCGAGCAAGCGATTCGCGAACTTGTGGAGGTTGGAAAGTCCACGGGCGTGGTCGCCTTCAATGTGATTCCGGACCGGAATTACACCCCAGGCTCACCGGATGAAAAACTAAAAAATCTTCAGGATGTCATCGCTTTGACCGAGGAATTAGACCTTCCCCTGGTTGGAGGAACTGAAATGAATAGTCCGGGACAAAAATTGGTGGACAGTTTTGAGACCGAAGAATTATCCGCAGTGCACCATGTGTTTTTACGAGGAGCCAGAATCTTTCATGCTCATTCCACCTTGCAGAAATTTGGCGGGATGGGATACCTCAGCGATTGGGCTCAGGCCCACTTCTCCGATACCAAGGCAAAGAATGATTTCTTTGACCAGTTTGGAGAAATCTTTTCTCCGCGGGGGGATGCAAGGTTGCAGGATTCTCTGAGCTCAGAAAAAGCTCCCGAAGAAGTACTGGGCTTGGCTAGAGAAGCCATGAACCCTGCCTGATCTGGTGAAGCGTAGTTTCGTCGGGTTTGGCTTTGGTGCCATTCAAGGCGGATTATTTCTGCCCGAAGTTCAAAAGTCTGGAAACTTTGATCGCCTCGTGGTTGCCGAAGTCGATGCCGACTTGGTGCAAGCCTTGCGTTCCTCGAAGGGTTGTTTTTCTTGCAATGTTGCCGAGAAGGATGGGGTGCGGATTGAAGAAATCGAGGGGGTGGAGATCTTGAACCCTCTGGTTCAAGCAGACCGGGAGCGTTTAGTTCACGCGGTTGCCGAGGCCTCCGAACTCTGTACTGCACTACCCAGTTATCAGTTGTATGATCTGGGGGTGGCTTCCGTCTCCCGACTCTTAGCCGAAGGATTTTCCAAAAAGATGACCCAAAAGGAATTGCCTTCAGCCGTGGTGTATGCCGCAGAAAACGATGACCGGGCTGCGTCACGGTTGCAGGAAACCTGTTTAAAATATTATCCNTCCGGGTTTGCGAATCGAGCGGTTTTTTCCGAGACCGTGATTGGNAAGATGTGCTCGGTGGTAAGNGATNAAAATCGAATCCAAGAGGAGAACTTGGNCCGCTGGGTGNTGGGTTCAANCAGNGCACTTCTGGTCGAGGCCTTTGACCAGGTNTTTGTGGAAGATCGAATNCCCGAGGGTTTTGAGCGGGGGTTAAAACAAGTCATTGCCAAGCCGGATCTTTATCCTTTTGCGAGTGCGAAATTCTTGGGCCAAAATGCAATCCATGCAANCCTTGGGTATTTCGCTGAAGANGCCGGGCTCACTTACATGAGTGATTTGCGGAGTAATCCTGAACTAGTNAGCCGGGGAATGGAGGCATTTATCGGGGAAGCNATNCCNGGTTTGCTTCATCGGTTTAGTCAGGTCGAGGATGCCCTTTTTACCGAAGATGGATTTGCCAAGCATGCGAAGGCTACGGTGGAGCGCATGCTCAATCCTTTTCTGGCNGATCCGGTCGCCCGGGTAACCCGCGATCCGGTCCGTAANCTGGGNTGGGATGACCGCTTGGTGGGCTCGATTCGCTTGGCCCACGACTCGGGGGTTCANCCCAGGCAACTGGGANGGGCGGCGAAACTTGCCTTGAACCGAGCTTGCCAGGAAAAGGGATGGGGNGANCCCCGGCTTGCTCTCGACCAGATCTGGTCTGAGGTGCCNGNTGAAAAAACCGCCGCGATTCGCGAACTCATTCTTNGATAACCCCATTGATTTTCTTTTGAAAAACCTGGAATCAAGGATTGCCTTTGCTTCAAAAACGATCAAAATCAATCGCAAACGATCAAAATGATTCGTGAAGTACATCCAGCCCTTGCTCCCCAAAGGAGAGAAAGAATCCGCACGATGATTCGAGACGGAGGGGTTGCCCGCGTCGAGGACTTGCGAAAAACATTGAAAGTATCCGTGGCCACCATTCGGCGGGATTTAGAAATTTTGGAAGAGGAGGGCAAGGTTCGGCGGGTACATGGGGGGGCGGTATCCACCGAGAGTCGTTTAGAGGAAGCGGTTTTTGAAAATAAAACCCATTTGTCCGCTTCGGAGAAACAGAAAATTGCAGAGGAGGCTTATAAGTTGATCGAAGCGGATGAAGCGATTTATCTCAATGGGGGAAGCACCACTTTGTTTCTGGCTCGCCTGCTCCGGGATCGTAAGGACCTTACCCTGGTCACCAATTCCCTGCAGGCTGCGATTGAGCTTTCGGATTCAGGGCCCCGGGTGATCTTGACCGGGGGAGAGCTTCGCAGGATCAGTCAAACCATGGTGGGTCCTTTGACCTCTGCGGTGCTGGAACAAGTCAGGGTGGACAAGGCTTTTATGGGAACCATGGGGATGTGCTTGAAACATGGCTTGACCACTACGGATCCAAATGAAGCCTATTCTAATGATGTTATCTCCAAACAGGCGGGTAAGGTAATTTTACTGGCGGATTCGAGTAAGGCGGAAAAGGTATGCTTTGCCCGCTTTGGGGACTGGGATGCGGTGGATCTTTTGATTTCGGATAAAAAATTACCACAAAAATTTGCGAAGTCTTTACGAAAGAGGGGAATCAAAGTTCGCTTAAGCTGATTGAATTGAAATGAGGAGAATATAATACTTATGGCCACACCTATCATCATGCCTCGCCAAGGACAATCGGTTGAGAGCTGCATCCTTACCGAATGGAAAGTAAGTGTCGGAGACACCGTTGCGGAAGGCGATGTGCTTGCCGTGATTGAAACCGATAAAGCAAGCTTTGACCTCGAGTCTACCGCTGCCGGAAAAATCCTCGCTCTCTTTTGGGAAGCGGATGACGATGTCCCGGTTTTGGCCAATGTTGCGGTTGTGGGCGAGGACGGTGAAGATACCGATACCTTTCGACCGGAAGGACAGGCTTCGGCCCCGGTTGCTGCAGAGCCCGAGTCTTCGGCTCCTGCCCCTGCTCCNGCCGTTTCCCAGGCGTCCGGAGAACCGGTGGCTGCTCCAGTAGCTGGACCAGTTTCGATGGGAGCCAGTTCCGGAGTGAGTCCACGGGCGAGAAAGCTTGCGATGAAGCATGGTTTAGATCCCGAAACCATTCAGGGGAGTGGCCCCGAGGNTCGGGTGATTGAGCGCGATATTGAAGCGACTTTAGAGGGCCGGCCCCGGCTTTCGGCCACGGCACGTTCGCGTTCCTTGTCCGAGGACTTGGAAGCCCCAGCCCGGGGAAGCGGATTGGGGGGTATGATCCTTTCCAAAGACCTGAAAGTACCCGGCTCGGTTGAGGGAGCTGAAATATCACCGGTTAAGGGAATCCGAAAGGTCATTGCTGNGCGCATGATCGANTCTCTCCAGAGTACTGCCCAGCTCACCCTCCATACATCCTTCGAATTGACNCNGGCTCAAGCGTATCGGGCCCAGCGTTTGGANGCTGGGCAGTCCAAGGTCTCGCTCAATGACATCATTGCCCATGGGATCGTTAAGGCCTTGCAGANCCATCCTGAATTAAATGCTCATTTTCTTGGNAACCGCATNGCCACCTTTGAAAAAGTCCACCTCGGAGTGGCGGTGGATACGGAGCGTGGCTTATTGGTGCCGGTGATCAAGAATGCATCCGATTTATCCATCGAACAAATTTCCGCGGAAGTTAAAAAGTTGGCCGGTGCTTGCCGGGAAGGAAGTATTTCTCCGGATAACTTGAGTGGTGGATCCTTTACTCTGACCAATTTAGGAATGTTGGGAGTGGAGAATTTCACCCCCGTGCTCAATGCTCCAGAAGTTGCGATTCTGGGAGTCGGTGGCATTGCCCTNAAGCCGAAGCGAACCGAGAGTGGAGCCATTGAATATGTGGATACCTTGCCCTTGAGTTTGACCATTGATCACCAAGGCGTGGATGGTGCCCCAGCCGCTCGCTTTTTGCAAACCTTAGTGGAGAACCTCGAAGANAACCCAGGGATCTAGTCTCCTACCTTTTAACCCAATACGATAGAAATAAAACTTAGAGAAATGAAATACGATTTTGCAGTGATTGGCGCCGGTCCAGCCGGATATGTCGCCGCCAAGAAAGCGGCCGGTGCAGGGCTNAAGACCCTGCTCGTCGAAAAGAAAAAACTGGGAGGGGTATGTCTCAATGAGGGGTGTGTTCCTTCCAAGACGCTTTTACAAGCAGCCAAGACTTATCATCATGCCAAGCATGGTTCGGTCTTCGGTGTGACCGTTGAAGGGCTAAATTTTGACTTCCCCNAGGCACATTCCCACAAAAATGGAGTGATGGATAAAATGCGTGCGGGCATCGCAGGCTTAATGAAGAAGTACAAGATAGATGTGGTTGACGGCGAAGCNATCCTGAAGCCAAACCGGAAAATTGAGGTCAATGGAGAAGAGCATGAGGCNGATAATATTTTAATCTGTACCGGTTCTTCCCCNGCGGTTCCCCCCATTCCTGGAATCGAGCAGGAGCATGTGGTGGATTCTACCGGAATCCTGGAGCGGGAAAGTTTACCCCATCGTTTGATCGTGGTAGGGGGAGGCGTGATTGGTTGTGAATTTGCCTGTATGTTTGCCTCGGTCGATGTTCCGGTAACCGTGCTGGAAGCGATGCCGGAAATCTGTCCCAATTTAGATGGAGAGATCGCGGGNACTTTACGCAAGGAATTGGCCAAGAAAGGCGTCGANTTTCAGCTGGGTTGCAAGGTGGAAGAAATCGGAGCCAATTCCGTCCAATATAGCGATGGGAAGGAATCCAGGGAAATTGAGGGTGATCTTGTTCTGGTCGCTACCGGGCGCCGGCCTAATGTAACCAACTTGGGACTGGAGGATCTCGGCTTAGAATTCNCCCCGCATGGAATTAAGGTGGACGACCGGGGAGCCACCAATGTGCCAGGCATTTGGGCTGCTGGGGATGTTACGGGGCAGGCATGGCTTGCTCATGCCGCCAGTAGAATGGGTGAGGTCGTGGTCAACAACATCAGCGGTCAAACNGATCAAATTCGTCATGATACCATGCCTGCCGTGGTTTACACCAGTCCGGAGGTAGCGGTGGTTGGTTTGACCAAGGAGGAAGCGGAAGAGCGTGGAATCAAGACTCGTACCGGGCGGATTCCCATGGCGATCAATGCCCGCTATATTGCGGAAAATCCGGAAGAAGCCGGGCTTTGTAAAGTGGTGCTGGAAGATGGCACCAACCGATTACTNGGGGTCCATATGGTGGGTGGTGCTTGTTCCGAAATGATTTTTGGTGCCACCGCGATGATGGAGACTGAACTCCGGGAAGAAGAAATCGAAGAAATTGTCTTTCCGCACCCCACCACTTCAGAAATTATGAAAGATGTTTTCATGGCGGTGCGATGATCGATCCAACTATTCACTATTTACGAAACCTTTAATTCTTATTTGATATGCCGAAGTCACAAATCGTTGAACCAGCCAAGGAACGTAAAGCGGGAACTGTCCCCTTTGCTGAAGTTCCCCTTAACCAGTACCAAAACGATCTCAGCAAAGAAGTGGAAACTTTTGGAGCGGAAGCCATTTTAGGCATCTATGAGGACATGCTCCTGATCCGGGAGTTTGAAAACATGCTGCAAAGTATTAANACCCAAGGCTCTTATGAAGGGATCGAATACGATCACAAGGGACCTGCCCACCTTTCAATTGGTCAAGAAGCATCCGCAGTCGGCCAGGCATTTCTTCTTGGGGTGGATGATCACATTCTTGGATCCCACCGATCCCACGGAGAAATTTTGGCGAAGGGAATGTCTGCGATTCGAAAGCTTGATGATGATAGCTTAATGGAAGTAATGAAGAATTTCCTGGGTGGAGATTGTTTCCGGGTGGTTGAAAAAGAAGGCGCAGAAAATGTCAAAGACTTGGCCCGTAATTTTTTACTTTATGGTGCCTTGGCAGAAGTATTTGGCCGGGCAAATGGTTTCAACCGTGGCTTGGGTGGTTCGATGCACGCATTCTTTCCTCCTTTCGGAATCCTTCCTAATAATGCGATTGTAGGGGGTTCTGCGGACATCGCAATGGGGGCCGCACTTTTCAAGAAATGCAACCGCAAGTCCGGTATTGTAATTGCCAATGTGGGTGATGCCTCGATGGGGTGCGGGCCGACCTGGGAAGCGATGAATTTTGCATCGATGCGACAATTTCATGAACTCTGGGAGGATTCCATGAAGGGAGGCTTGCCNATTATCTTTAACTTCATGAATAATTTTTATGGTATGGGTGGTCAAACCGCGGGTGAAACCATGGCCTTTGATTACCTTGCCCGGGTCGGTGCCGGGGTAAATCCTGACTCGATGCATGCCGAACGGGTAGACGGTTACAACCCGCTTGCGGTCGTCGATGCGATCCGCAGAAAGAAAGAATTGTTGGAGCAAGGAGGAGGTCCGGTATTACTTGAAACCATTACCTATCGATACTCCGGTCATTCTCCCTCGGACGCATCTTCTTATCGGGTGAAGGAAGAAATTGAAGCCTGGCAGGCAATTGATCCCTTGAAGGCCTATTCGCAGGAATTAATCGACGCAGGGATTTTATCTGAAGGAGCGATCGAAGAGCGTAAGCAAGAAACCACCAAGGCGATGACTCAAGCTTTCCGCTTAGCTTCCGATTTGGAAGTTTCTCCGAGATTACCTTCGGAAGAAATTGGTGGACTGATGTTTTCAAAGCGGAAAGTCGAGAGCTACGATCCGGAGCGTACTCCGGAACTTACCCTTGCGGCTGCGGAAAATCCACGGGTGCAAGCCTTGGCGAAGAAGTCCCGGGCTGGAGTCATTGATGGAAAACCAGTCTCGAAAAATAAGGTCTTTCAGTATCGGGATGCGATCTTTGAAGCCGCATTTCATCGATTTCAAAAAGATTCGACCTTGGTTGCTTACGGAGAAGAAAACCGGGATTGGGGGGGAGCGTTTGCATGTTATCGGGGATTAACTGAATCTTTACCGTATCATCGCCTGTTTAATTCCCCTATTTCGGAGGCTGCGATTGTTGGTTCTGCGGTGGGATATGCCCTCGAAGGAGGGCGTGCGTTAGTAGAATTGATGTACTGTGACTTTATGGGAAGAGCAGGGGACGAAATCTTTAATCAATTGGCGAAGTGGCAGAGTATGTCGGCCTGTATCCTGGAGATGCCGGTTGTATTACGGGTATCCGTCGGATCNAAGTACGGAGCCCAGCANTCTCAGGACTGGTGTGCCATATGCAGTCATATCCCGGGTTTACAAGTGGTCTTTCCCTCGACCCCATACGATGCCAAGGGCATGTTGAACACGGCATTGGCGGGAAGTGATCCGGTTGTTTTCTTCGAAAGCCAGAGACTTTATGATATGGGGGAACTTTTCGAAAAGGAAGTGCCCGAAGGCTATTATGAAGTACCTTTTGGCCCGCCGGCCCAACGCAGGGTGGGGAANGATATAACCATTATTACCGTGGGAGCTACCCTNTATCGNGCTTTGGAAGCAGCGGATACCTTACAGGAAAAGTATGGCGTNTCTGCAGATGTATTCGACTGCCGATCCATTACACCCCTGGATTATGAACCTTTGATCGAATCGGTCCGAAAGACCGGTAAAGTGCTACTTTCCTCGGATGCTTGTGAACGGGGATCGGTAATGCAGGATATTGCATCGAACCTCAGTCAGTTGGCTTTTGATGAACTGGACGCCCCACCGGTGGTGGTAGGATCGCGAAACTGGATCACTCCATGTGCTGAAGTTGAATCCGATTTCTTCCCCCAGCCCTCTTGGATGTTAGATGCAATTCATCAAAGAATTATTCCGTTAACAGGTCATGTCATGAGCACCAACCCAACCACGGGCGAATTGATTCGTAGACATAAAGAAGGTGTGTAATTATANCTTAAATCTTAATTTAATCATCTTATGAGTTATCTGGAAAAATTCTCTGATCAAGTGGATACTTTTGTCGGTGTCTGCCATCATTTAGCAACGAAGCATTATGTTACCGGGCATGGTGGAAACCTTGCCTGGAAGCTTGATGATGATGTGATCCTGATTACCCCCACCAAACATAACAAAGGGGATGTAAGCCGAGAAAATGTTGTCTTCATCAACCGAGCGGGGGAGACCATTGAAGGAAAAGTTAAACCCACCGGAGAGACTCCGATGTATGTTAACTTTTTTCGTGAACGTCCAGATACCCAAGCGGTTCTTCATTGCCACCCACCTCATCTCAATGCCTTTGCGATCTCGGACTCGAAGAATTATCATATGCGCCCCTTGTTTCCGGAAACGATCACCGAGGTCGGTCCGGTTCCAGTCGTTCCTTACGGGGAGCCACTCACTCAAAAATTAGCCGATAATTTTCTACCTTTCCTTCCCAAGTATAACGGTTTTCTGATGGAAAATCATGGTTATGTTTTTCTCACTCCTTGGGATATTAAATGGGCTCAAATGTGTACGGACTTATTGGAAATGACCGCATTGCATATTATTCATGCCCGTAGTTTAGGGGGTAATATTAAGGAAATTGGTTATGAAGACCTCAAAGACATGGGTAATATTATGAAGACCCGGGGTTTACCTTTACCGGGTGCCCCTGGGGAGTGGTCCAGCTTAGAGGAAATGTATTATCCAGATGGACCCCCTTCCAGTTAATTACCAATCTTTTTTCTATGTCGATTACCAAAATTGAAAGAGCAAAACAGCTGGCTCAATCTGCCCGTTCTCCTCATCATGGGGTTTACCTGACCGGCCCGAATCAAGTAGAAGTTCTGGAGGATGAATTGTTGTCCGAGAGTTTATCGGGAGAAAATTATCTTTTAGCAAGCTTTGGGAATTGTCGATGTGCTTCGGATGCCAAAGCCATTCGCCAGTTTGATTCTCACGCTCGAGTCCCTTCTGGAGTCGATCGGATCGCCCTGGGTCATGAGACTTTACAATTAGTTCTGGAAGCACCGGCTGGTTCCAATGTTGTGCCCGGTGATGTGGTGGTAGTGACACCGGGACACGCAACCGAGCCAATTGATCCATTAACTTTCAAACCTAGCAAGGACGGCGTCCTTTCTTCCCTCGGTTATTCCTACCGTTACCTCGGCGGTCTTCGTCAATTCAATATTGTTCCTGGTACCGCTCCGGCATTTGTGAAAGCTCAGGGCTTTGGTAATTTTTTCAATCCTGTTTCCCCGAAAACAGATACCAGCTTAGTTACCTTGGCCCATGCTGAGCCCTTTGCCTGTAATTACGGAACCAATAAGCACATATTTACGATTGGCAAAGAGGGTCAATTTGAATATGGCGTCCCGGCCCGGGCAATTGTGGCATATCTCTCTGGAACTGCCCGGATGGCAATGATCAACCTGACGATTGTAGCAAGCGTGCCGGATGAGGACTTACCCCCGGTAGTTTACATCACCGGTTCACAGGCGAAGTTGGATGAAATGGAGGAATATGCCCTGATCAAGGATTTACGCCAACGGGGTACCCGAGTGGTTCTGATCGAGCGTAAGGATCCCGCGATTATCTCTAAACTGATGGAATTTGGTCGTCCGCAGGTGGTGTGGACCAATTACGCTTCGGCTGAAACTTATGAACAGGCGAGTTCGATTATGGCGGAGGGCGGTAATTTAAACAGTTATGCCGGAGCTGTAGATGCAGAGCTTACATTTTCCATGCCGATTTCCAGAGCTCCAGAGTACAGCTCTTTTGAAGATGANGTGAACTCTCAAATGAATGAGATGCATCATAACCTTTCCCCCAATGATCCCACCAGGCATCGGGGTTTGGCAAAAAAACCACGGGTTGCGCTCCTTGGATTCGAGTCGAATTCAGAAAGAGAATCTGCCTACTTAGAATCCCTTCCACCTGGAACTCCGGTCCTTTTTTCTCTCAAGGGAGAGAGTCGGGAAGGTTTTAACTCCTGCACCCTGGAAGAAGGCGGATTTACGGATGTTTTTATTGCCGGTTCCGGAGAGGAAGCGAAAGCAGACTACGAAGCAATTGAAACCCTTCTGGCCCGGTCTGCGGCAGTCAATTTCATTGATGGGGAACTGGTTGCTAAGATTCGCTCAAAGAATGCCCATTATGTAACCCGTCATCAAATTTGTGGTAAGAATATTCCTTGGCACATGACCAACACATCTGAGCCGCATGCCGATGATATGCTTGTTCAGGCGAGCAAACCGGTTTCTTTTGACTGGATGGTCAAAGGGGTTTGTGGGNTACGAAATGTTCCAAAGATGATGGATGAAGTCGAATCAGCACANCCCTTTGGTTCCTTTTACGCTTTTGCGGAACTGGAAGATTTGCCCTATGTCGAATGTAATGCGGACGCTTTTCGGCTCGCAGCAGAATCATGCAATGGAGTTTCCCGTCAGGCATTACTCGAGGGGGCGAATGCTTTGGACTCTACTGGAAATGTCTGGGCCCGAAGTGTAGAAGAAGCGATCTACCATGGCTATGGCTTACCTTACCCTTTAAACCTGTCTTAAAATAGAAATACCAGAAAAAAGAAAGAAGACCTGATGAGTTGGACGAATTTAGAAAATAAAGTAGTGATCATAACCGGTGGAGCCGCAGGAATCGGCTTGGAGGTAGCCAAGGGTTTTGTAGAAGTCGGGGCCAAAGTCATGATCGCCGACTTTGCTGAAGATACTGGCAAGCAAGCAGTTGAAGAAGCAGGTGCTGAAGGCAGTGGGGAAGTGGCTTTTGTAAAATGTGATGTCACCAAGAAGTCAGAGGTTGNATCCGTGGTCGAGCATGCGGTTGAGAAGTGGGGCTCGGTCGATGTCTTGGTCAATAATGCTGGAATTAANATCCCCCGCCTTCTCGTCGATCCAACGGGCAAGGAAGAGTTAACGGAAGAGGTTTGGGATAAAGTCTTTGCGGTCAATGTAAAGGGACAGTTTCTTTTTGCCCAAGCCGCAGCCCGNCAAATGTTGGCCAGTGGAACCGGGGGCGTTTTGATTAATATGTCNTCGGAGTCTGGTATGGAAGGGAGTGAAGGGCAGAGTGTTTACGCTGCCACCAAAGCGGCCAATCATAATTTAACCCGTTCATGGGCCAAGGAATTAGGTAAGTCAGGTGTGAGGGTGATAGGGGTCGCTCCTGGGATTATGGAAACTACGGGAATGCGAAGTTTGGCTTATGAAGAATCNTTGGCCTACACGCGTGGAATTACCGTAGAAGAGCTAAGAAACAAGTATGGATCCGTTTCTTCCATACCTCTAGGTCGTAGTGGAAAGCTTTCCGAAGTTTCGGACTTAGTGGTCTACCTGGCTTCGGAACGGGCTTCCTATTTACACGGAACCACGGTAAATATTTCCGGTGGTAAATCCCGGGGCTAAATTTTAAAAACTCTTAGGATTCCCAAGTGGTTACTCCTTTGACAAGGAGTAGGTTGGCATAAATTCTAAGGTCTCCGGTCATCACCACGGTAAAAGCTTTTTCCGCCCTTTTATAAAAATCGAATTTATCGATTTTCTCGATGTCTGCGATCTTTGGATTGTGGAAATGGATAATCTCGGAGTAGCTATCTCTGACTTTTTGATAACTCTCCATAATAACTTGAGAGGATCTATCTTCGGCCACCGGTTCCATCATCACCACTGGATGGGGCACGGCATGATCGAGTACGAATAGGGGAAGAATTGCCTGCAGAAGGTCTTCGATACCAAGACCATCAGCTCGAATGACATTTTTATTTTTACTTTCGCCGGGAAAATGGGCGTCTCCAAAGATGATTTCATCGTGATGACCCATACGATGAAGGGTTTCGAGAAGCTGTGGACTGATTAAAGGTGAAATTCCGCGTAACATATCCAACATTCAATTGATTTAGAAGATCAGGAAGTCAAGAAAGAGAACAAAAAAAACACCGCTGAAGCGGTGTTTTTTAAAAGACTTCGCGACTGTTAAGTCCGCATTCCTTCCCTTTACGGGTAGTGTTTAATTATTTTGACGAAGGCGCAGATCATATCCGTTTTATCTTTATGTTTTAGTATAGTCCTACTTTTTCATTTTGTCTAAAAATTATTAAAAAAGTTTTTTTAAAAGGTGGAGAGTGCTTTAAAATGGGCGTTTGCTGCCTTGGCCAACCCGCCAAAATCATAGCCTCCTTCCAGAATTGAAATCACTTTTCCTTGGCAGAACTCACCGGCGAGATCACAAATGATTTCGGTCAAATTTGCAAAGTCCTGATCTTCCANAGTGAATTGTCCGAGTGGGTCGCCCNGTCGGGAATCAAATCCAGCCGAAATGAGGATTAATTCGGGACGAAATGTATTCATTCTTTTTTGTAATTCATTTCCAAAAGCATCTTCCACAATTTCCTTTCTTCCACTACCTGCAGGCAAAGGGAAATTGAGGGTACTTCCCAATCCCTTTCCGGTCCCGGTTTCAAACTTTGCACCCGTACCTGGATACCAGGGTGATTGGTGGGAGCTCATAAAGAAGACGGTTTCGTCCTCGTAAAAAATATCTTGGGTGCCATTGCCATGATGTACATCCCAGTCGACGATTAAAACTTTGCCCACGCCATATTTTTTTTGGGCGTAGCGTGCAGCAAGTGCGACATGATTAAAGATACAAAAACCCATTCCTTTTGCTGCGGTTGCATGATGCCCCGGAGGGCGAGAGGCACAGAAAGCACGAGTAAGCTTACCAGAAAAGACCTCCTTGACTGCNAGGCATGCGGAACCAGAAGCTCGCANGGCAACCGACCANGAATCTTGAGAGACCGAGGTNTCTCCNGTGGTCAAAGTTTTTAANCCTTCCTCNATGTCNCGTTTTGCTTGGGCTAGGTATTTNGGATCGTGNGCCAAGCNGAGATNTATTTCNTCAATCGGTTCTGGTTGCAGAACNGAGCTTGATTGGATNAGGTTTTNNTGGAGTANANCNTTGTAAACATGNGTAGCCCGCATTGGGCTTTCNGGGTGNCCTAGACCGGTATCGTGCTTTTCGTAATAGTTGTCATAAATCAGCCCGCATTTTTGACCCATAACCGAGGATGGACTATGCCNTNGCCTTCTGCTTTTTTTCTTCGCCNACTAACTGATGNAAGGNGGCAAATAAATGAGCAGCATCATTGGGCCCAGGGGCCGCTTCGGGATGGTATTGAACCGAGAAAACAGGTAGGTTTTTCAANCNCATNCCNGAGACNGTNTGGTCATTTAGATTAAATTCAGTCACAATCGCACCCATTGCTTCCAACTTTTTCTGGTCGGANGCGAANCCATGATTTTGAGAAGTGATGGCAACCCGTCCGGTTTCGATATTNTGAACNGGTTGATTACCTCCACGATGNCCNAATTTTAATTTATAGGTTNCGGCTCCGATCGCGTGGGTCAGGATTTGATGACCTAAACAGATCCCGAATATTGGNAAGTCTGGTAAAAGAGNTTGCACCGTTTTNTGGGCATAANCCAANGCGGAGGGGTCTCCNGGACCATTGGANAGGAAGATGCCATCCGGGTTATGAGAGCGNGCNTCTTCCGCAGTTGCATCCGCGGGTAATACGATNACTTCAAACCCATGATTCTTGAGGTTTTTGTAAATCGCCCGTTTTGCACCAAAGTCAAANGCTACCAATTTATGAATTTCATTCGANTGGGAGTATTCTTTCGNCAAATCAGTACCTTCAACCGTAAAGGTTTTACTCTTTTCTCCATNTGGATCCCAGGTAAAGGATGCAGCACAAGTGACTTCCTTNACGAAATCTTGACCTTCGATACCAGTCNATTGCTTGGCCCTTTCCATTGCTTGCTCATCNCTTATNCCTTCNGTNGACANGCAAGCCTTGAGAGCACCATGAACTCGAATCCTTTTGGTNATCGCTCGGGTATCTACCCCTTCAATCCCGGGGATGGAATGCNTTTTNAGGTATTCATCTAAGGATTCATTGGCTCTCCAATTACTAACCACTGGGCTCAGTTCCCGAACCACGAAACCAGCAACCTTTGGGCCATCGGATTCTTCATCTTCAGGATTGATTCCGTAATTCCCGATTTGAGGGGCGGTCATGGTGACGATTTGTCCAAAATAGGAAGGGTCGGTNAGGGTTTCNTGGTACCCAGTCATTCCGGTGTTGAAGACCGCTTCTCCAACCACGGTAGNGGAGGCTCCAAAAGAAAACCCCCGAAAAATACTTCCGTCTTCTAAGGCCAATACGGCATTTCTAATCTTGACTGAATTACTCATAAATTGAAGGTGCGTTTTATGAGGTAATACTTCATCGGTGGATTGGCAAACCCGATTTAGATGGAAGCTCTATTATTTTCAAAATAAATCAAAATTTGAGGAAAGTTTGACTATTTCAGCTCGGATCACTACCGCATAGATTCTATGGAAAAAACAACAACTCGATATGATCGAAGTAAGACCAAGAATGCACCCTTGTTGAAGTGGCTGGATAAGATGGTGGAGATGTGCGACCCCACGGATGTTCACTGGTGTGATGGTTCCGATCAGGAATGGGATGANCTTTGTAAGAAGATGATAGATCAAGGTGCGATGATTGCCTTAAATCATGAAAAGCGACCCAATAGTTACCTGGTACGATCGGACCCAAGAGATGTGGCTAGGGNGGAAAGTCGAACTTTTATCTGTAGCTACGGAAAAGATGATGCTGGTCCCACCAATAATTGGGANGAGCCCAGNAAAATGCGGGCNCGGCTGAAGAAGTTGTTCNGTGGNTCTATGGAAGGCAGGACGATGTACATCATTCCTTTTTGTATGGGACCNCTTGGTTCTCCTATTTCTCAATTTGGAGTTCAGGTAACCGATTCACCCTACGCGGTCCTCAATATGAAAATCATGACGAGAATGGGGCAGCAAGTATTGGATCATATGGGGGAACGCGATTTCTTTGTCCCATGTCTTCATTCCGTAGGCTTTCCTCTAAAGGATGGTAGGGAGGATGTAGCCTGGCCTTGCGATCCTGAAAACACTTACATCGTACATTTCCCAGAGCAGCGGACCATAGTTTCTTATGGTAGTGGTTATGGGGGAAATGCTCTCCTTGGTAAGAAGTGCCTAGCTCTTCGCATTGCTTCTTGTATGGCCCGGGATAATGAATGGATGGCCGAACATATGTTAATTCTGGGTCTGGAAGACCCGGAAGGAGAAAAAACTTATGTGGCTGGGGCATTCCCGAGTGCCTGTGGAAAGACCAATATGGCCATGTTGATTCCACCGGATTCGATGAAGGGCTGGAAAGTTTCAACCGTTGGGGATGATATCGCATGGCTA
This sequence comes from Verrucomicrobia bacterium TMED60, assembly GCA_002171765.1. The sequence continues at coordinate 1,486 of NHDN01000019.1, read as the reverse complement.
AAGCCCGATGAAGATGGAATGCTACGGGCGATCAATCCCGAGGCCGGTTTTTTTGGGGTTGCTCCGGGGACATCCTGGGAGACCAACCCAAATGCAATGGAGTCGATGAAGGAAAATAGTCTATTCACGAATGTCGCCCTTACCGAAGACGGGGATGTGTGGTGGGAAGGATTGACCGAAGAACCTCCAGCCAAACTAACAGATTGGAGAGGGGAAGCATGGACAGCTAATAGTGAACGACCCGCATCTCATCCCAATGCTCGTTTCACTTCTCCAGCTTCTCAGTGCCCTACGATTGATCCAGACTGGGAAAATCCACAAGGCGTACCGATTTCAGCCTTCATTTTTGGTGGACGGAGGATGTCGGATATTCCTCTTGTTTATCAGTCCTTTAATTGGAATCACGGTGTTTATCTCGGGGCAACCTTGGCCTCCGAGACCACGGCAGCGGCGGAAGGTGCTTTGGGTAATTTAAGAAGGGACCCCATGGCTATGATTCCCTTTTGTGGTTACAACATGGGCGATTACTTTAGGCATTGGATAAAGATGGGGAAGATCTTGAAGGAGAAACCGAGAATTTTTCATGTTAACTGGTTTCGAAAAGATCAAGATGGAAAATTTTTATGGCCGGGATTTAGGGATAACATGAGAGTTTTAAGATGGATCGTGGAACGATCAACCGGTAAGGGGAAAGCTCATGAGGGGCCCTTGGGTTGGTCCCCGGAAAGAGAGGATCTCGACTGGACGGGGATGGAATTTGATCAAGAACAATGGAATGAATTAATGTTCATCGAACCTGAGAGTCTACGGATGCAGACCTTGAGGCATGAAGAACTGTTTCTGCAATTATCGGAATTCTTACCTAAAGAAATGCTTTTTGAACGGGAGCTTTTAGTTTCAAGGTTGTAAAAAAAAGCCAAGGGGTAAACTGCCCCTCAAACGGGTTGCTTTTTAGACCATCTGTAGAAGGCGGATGAAATAACCACGACGGAGACAATCATGTTCGCGAGCTTCATCAGAACACCCCCAGTTTTTTGGTCTTCCAGTGGACTAATATCCATAATCCGTTCCGCATAAAAATAGGTGTCATAAAGCACTTCCTTGGAGAAAGTAAGAATGGCAAAGATGGGGGTTTGGCCGAGCATGAGGGCCAAAATGTAAAGAATTTGTAGACCAAAGGGAAGGGCTGGAATAAGCTTAGATCGGCTGCATATTGGCCACCACATTAGGATAGAGCTGAAAAACATTGAAAGGTGCTCTGCCATGTGAAGAGTTTTATCCCGAATTGCAGCCTCATAAAAAGCACTGAAATGCCAGAAGGAAAAAACCAAGGTAAATAGAAGCCCAGCAATGATAGGGTGAACAAGAAATTTGAGGATTTTGCGGGTTCCCACATTTTTTTCTAAAAATTCATCCAATATCTGGTGGGGAATACCGAGCAGAATAAAAAGAGGACTCAAGTACATTAGGATATTGTGCTGAATCA
>NHDN01000018.1 GCA_002171765.1 Verrucomicrobia bacterium TMED60 | reverse complement strand
AGCAGATGAACCCCCACTTTTTCAATTTCTTCTCCAATCGCACCAAAGATAGTCTCCGCATTCTTGCGATCGAGTCCGGCAAGCATGCGGATTGCCTTGAGGTCGGGATGAAGACCTTTAAATAATTTCCCTGGTGTCACTTGTCCCGCCATCACCGCATACTTGGCATCCAATTTCTTTAATTCTTTCAGAAGTTTTCCAACCTGTCCGACCTTGACCGCAGAGCGTTGATTTTCTGTAAAGGAGGTAATTAACTCGGTTGAGGTTTCGCCTCCAAGTTCAATCAGTCGAAGAGGAATACCTGTTTTTCGCGCTCTATCGGCAAGTAATTGGGGATAGATTCCCTGGCCGGCAATCAAGGCTAGCGGACGGCTCGGATCAAAATCATCGGGTAGGAAACGGGACATGGTATTGAATAGTTATCCTTTTGCAGCCAAGTTGACCAGTTTACCGGGCACATAGATCTCCTTGACGATTTCCTTCCCTTCGAGAAAGGATTGGACCTTGGGATCTGCCTTGGCCGTTGAGATCACCGATTCCTTATCTACATCTTTAGGAAACTGGGCCTGGCCCCGTAATTTTCCATTTACCTGAAAGACGATGGTGATCTCCTCGCTGACCAGTAATTCCTTGCGAGCCACCGGCCAAGGATGGTTAACGATCGATGGCTTCCCTCCAAGGCTTTCCCACAATTCCTCAGCTAGATGGGGAGCGAAAGGAGCGAGTAATTGGAGCAGGGTTTTGATGGTATCCAATGAATAATTCTCAACCTTTTGTAATTGATTGATTAGGATCATCAATTGCGAAATTGCCACATTGAAGCGTAGATCCTCAATGGCCTCAGTCACCTTGAGAATGGTCTCATGAAGAAGTCGGAGAGTTTCTTTGTTCGTTTCCTCTTCATCAAGGTGCTTATCCGCTCGGAGGCAATCACGGTGAACTTTTTTTAGAAAGCGGTGAACCCCTTCGATCCCTTTCTCACTCCAAGGCTTGACCGCTTCCAGGGGGCCAAGAAACATTTCAAAGAGGCGGAGGGAATCGGCTCCATACGCATCGATGACAACATCCGGGCTAACCACATTACCCACACTTTTGGACATTTTATTTCCATCCTCTCCGAGGATCAAACCCTGGTGAAAGAGCTTTTTATAGGGTTCGGGATGAGCGAGTATGCCTTCGTCATGAAGGAAGCGATGCCAGAAGCGGGCATAAAGTAAGTGAAGCACCGCATGTTCCGCCCCGCCGATGTAAAAATCCGGTCCGCCCCAATAGGCTTCCTTGGCCGGAGCAACCAGACTTTTCGAGTTTTTCGGATCCAGGTATCTTAAGTGATACCAACAGGATCCNGCCCATTGGGGCATGGTGTTGGTCTCGCGGGTGGCGGGCACCCAGTTTTCGCCTTCGGGCTTGGGCTCGGTGCGGGAAATTGATTTTCCGGATTCCAGATCAAACCAAATATCCAACCAGTCCGTGATGGTGGCTAAGGGGCTTTCTCCGGTACCTGCGGGTTGGTAGTTCTCAACCTCGGGTAGTTTGAGAGGCAATTCGGAAGCGGGTAGGGGCAGGGCATAAAGGGTGGTTCCCTCCTTTTCAGAGGTGACGGGTTCGCTGGGAAGAAGATCGCGAAGGATGCCTTCGGTGGCTTCAGCCTTTTCAAAATCCTCCAAGGAAACCCAAACCAAGGGAATCGGTTCTCCCCAGTAGCGTTGGCGGGAGAAGATCCAGTCCCTGAGCTTATAATTGACCGCTCCCTTACCTTGTTTTTTGGCCTCGAGCTTACTGATGATCTCGGCTTTGCACTGNTCTGCATCCATTCCGTCGTACTCTCCGGAGTTGACCATGACTCCCGGNCCGGAATAGGGAAGTTTCGCTTTTTCCTCATTGTCATCGGTGGGTGCGATCACCCGCTGAATAGGNATTCCGTATTTTTCGGCNAATTCAAAATCCCGTTCGTCATGAGCGGGGACNGCCATGATCGCCCCGGTTCCGTAACTAATTAAAACATAGTCGGCTACCCAGACGGGAATCTTTTCNCCGTTTACCGGATTGAGGCAGTAACTTCCAGTAAAGACCCCGGATTTATCCTTGGCGAGATCGGTCCGGTCCAAATCACTCTTTTTCGCGGCCGCCNCGATGTAAGCTTNCACTTCTTNNGCTTTCTCGGAAACCACCAGTNCCCCGAGAAGGGGNTGTTCCGGNGCNACCACCATATAGNTTGCTCCAAATAGNGTNTCNGGCCGGGTGGTNTAGACTTCAAGTTTTTCGNCTTTTCCTTCGANGGGGAACTGAACTTCAGCCCCTTCGGATCGTCCGATCCATGCCTTCTGTTGNCGCTTGGTGGAGTCGGGCCAATCNAAATCTTCCAACCCCGCAAGGAGCTTATCCGCNTAGGCAGTNATTCGAAGAACCACTTGGCGGAGGTTCTTGCGTTCAACAGGATGTCCNCCAACTTCGGATTTCCCGTTCACAATTTCTTCGTTGGCTAAGACNGCCCGNAGNTTNGGNCACCACCAAACTGGNTTTTCATCNACATAGGCNAGNCCTNGCTGAAAAAGTNTCAGGAATATCCATTGGGTCCANTGATAGTATCCNNGATCGGTGGTGTTGATTTCCCGNTCCCANTCGATNGCAAANCCAATGCTTTTGATCTGCCNGCGAAAGTTGTCGACATTGGTTTGGGTGGTTTCGGATGGGTGNGTNCCNGTTTTGATNGCNTATTGCTCNGCNGGTAAGCCNAANGCNTCCCAACCCATNGGATGNANAACATTAAANCCNNNGGCTTTTTTGTAGCGTGCTAAAATATCAGAGGCTACATAGCCTTCCGGGTGCCCNATATGNAATCCAGCACCCGAAGGGTANGGGAACATATCCANGGCATAGTACTTGGGCTTATCTGATTGATCTTCTGCGAGGAAGGTTTTTTCGCNTTCCCAAAAATCCTGCCATTTTTTCTCGATGGAGGTAAAGTCGTACTTAATGTCGTCGTCGGCCATAATTATTCGAACATATGATGATGTATATTTTCTATTTTATGGCAAAAGGAAAGCAGGAGAGGAAAAATCATCCTTGGTTAACCAATGGATTCAATTTTTCGATTCTTTTAAAACAAATTATGATTCAATAATTTGCTTTTTTTTAATTTATACAGTTGGTTTAAATATGAAAGTATTCATCTGTATCCTTTTCTCCCTGGTTATTTTAAACCATATTTCTTACTCAGGTTGTCCAAAAATGCAGAAAGCAACTTGGAAGTATTCCGTGGATAATCAAAAATTTAAGTCATACTATGCAGCCAAGTCCTATCTTCGTACTTTGAAAAAACAGGAAGATGGATGGAAATCCTTGGATATTTCAAAAGTCAGCCCGTACAGGTATGAAACGAAATGGGTTTACGATACCGAGGATCATGGACTTTTTTGTGTCTGCCCGGACTGCCGTTTTCCAAAAACTAAAGAAGTTACAAAAGTAGGATACTTAAGTAGACCCTAATTTAAATACCGAAAAATACGGTTTTTAGATCGTCGAGAGATTAATGGCTTGCTTCTCTTTTCTCTTCAAGCATGGCCTTGATGATGGTCATTTCTTTGGAGATCTTTTCCATCTCGGCATGAAGATCATGCATACTATCCCTGAGCGGTTCGGGGTTCAATTTCCGGCGTTGAAGTTCCAATCGGATTGCCATCTCCGCATTTGATTCTTCCATGCTGTTCATAATTACTCCAATTACTAAATTGAGAACAATCATGGTTCCGATCAAAACAAAACTTACGAAGAATAAGGCGGCACCTAAAGGTGAAGCGGTAGAAAGAGGGGACCAATGAACAATATCCTCCTTTGAATACCCATACTGATCTGAGCCATACATGTTGATATACATTACATCGGTCCAGTCTTCCAGAGTAACCACTCTAAAAAGGGAGAGAATTGAAGTCTGTAAATTACGGAAATGAATGGGATCATTGTCCCCGTAAAAAAATACCGCCATCGTGCCGTAGATATAAAATAACAAGAAAAGCAAAATGCTCACATAAAACATGGAAGGAAGGCTTTTCAGCAAGCAGGATACCAGTAGCTGAAGCTTTGGAATTGCAGTCACCAGACGAAGGACCCGTAAAATTCTTGCCAGTCGAAGAACGGGTAAAAAAGCACCTCCAACTTGAACGAATGGTTCCAACAAACAAGCACTGACAATAAAAAAATCAAAAGCATTCCAAGGATTCCTGAAATAATTAAGGGGCTTTTTTCCTTCCGCTAAAATTTTGATTACCGCTTCACATACAAAGATTCCTAGAATCAAGTAATCTAAAATTTGCAGGGTGTCGTGATGACGAATGGCAAAGTCCTTGTAGGTCTGTGCACCCACTACGATCCCTGCCAAAAGGATGGTTGCTATAATCAAGCGCTGAAATAATAGGCTCTTAGAAATCGATGAACAGATGGAACTCATGGTAAGATCAAAAAAACTTTTTCTGATCAAAAGACGAGGATTTTGTACCGACTAGCAAAGAAAAGAGCCTAATTCTACAAAGAAAATCAGGTCTAATTTTCAATCATCTAAAGCACCAAGTTTGGAATAACCGAAAGAATTTTGGTACAGGCAATTTGGGTGGAAGCAATGATGGAGTCGTACCGATCATCGACATCCGTATCCTCTCCACGGTCATAGGGATCTTGGATATAAGGTTCACTGCCAGGTGATAGGAAAATACCAATGGGTCTAGAATGTCCACGAATAGCATTTTTGTGAACTTTCACAAAATCTTCGCTGTCAGCATCCATGGTTATAATTAGAGCGGCGTTTGCCAATTCAGGAACCGTAGCAAACTTGGATGTACCATGAAGAATCAAACCGAGTTTGGAAGAGTACGACTGCATCCGACCGTCAACAGAACAATCATTGTAAGCAATGTTNACGCCTCTGGAGGAAACCCTGATCCTGCCAAAATAAGGGGACTTTTGAAGTAAGTCTCTCATGATTTCCTGAGCAAGGGGAGACCGGGACATGCCCCTTTTGCACAAGAACAAAATCGTGGGTAGATCCGATGATTGATAGGTTCTGCTAGCAACTTTGTTAGGCAAGATGAAATCTTGTTGCCCTAAAGGTTGGCTAACAGGTGTTTGAATATTTNCCTTCTGGATGGGATTACTGGAAGGAACTTGGTTATTATCTACTGGTTTAAGTTTGTTTAGTTTTGTCATTTCTCCGCCAAAAAAGAAGATGAAGATTTATAGTTTTCAAATGTAGAAATTCAAGTTAATTGTTGCACCGATTTGGTTGAATAAAAGAGTAAGCAGTAAGGTTATGTATTATACATCAATGCTAATGGATTCCAAACCCATGATTAGGACATTTATGTTTCAATTCTGTAATAATAATTACTTCCATAAAAATTGGAATGCACCTCTCATGCCAAAGCGAAATAGCAGTACCATTTGCTCAAAAAGTCTTACCAATGGGGATGGATTTCTTCTTACCNCTCNAAGTTTTTCATGCCATCCAGTCTCCTATATTTTCCAGNTTTATTTTAAGGATTGTGTTTTGGGACCTACGATTTCTACGAAATTACCATCGGGATCTTTTAACATCAAAAGGCAGATTTCTTGAGGTAAACCTGCAGGTAAAACTTGTGGGCTTTCCGCATACGCCACAACTCCAAGTTTACCAGCATTGGACCAAACAAGATCAACATTTTCAACAAATACAGTAATATACGAGAAGCCAGCAACCGTGTGAATGAAAGGCTGTTTGATTTTGCGGGCTTTCTTCTTTGACTGAATCTGCATAAGTTTGAGTTTTGTAGCGTTTTCATCTTTTCCAAGGACAAGAACATGAATATCGAGAGGTGCTCCATCGGTTAAACCAACTTTTTTTGGAAAGGAACCTTTAACTTCAAAACCAGTGATCTCCTCAAAACCAATGACTTCTTTATAGAACTTCAAGGATTGATTGAGGTCAGTAACCACTAANCCCAAGTCGATGGTTTGCTTGGAGAAATTTGATTTCCCCAACAAGGAAAAACAAAAGGGACTGCTTAAGAAGAGTAAGAAAATTAAATTTATATTTTTTTTCATGATTCTGTATCTTTTATTCTNCCTNGAGTTTCCATCAACCATGAAGTCCTAATACATTAAAAAAAAGAAAGAACTCTGGTTAATATACTTGCTGAAATTAGGATCTTATAGTCAATATTTGGGATGAAATTATTTAGTATTTATATTTGCTCCCTCTTAATCTTTGGATGTTTTTGCTTGGCTGAAAAACCGAACTTCATTCTTATTTTCACCGATGATCAAGGCTATGGGGATTTGTCATGTTTTGGTTCAACCAAAATAAAGACGCCAAATATTGACCGTATTGCAAAAGAAGGAAGAAAGCTTACCAATTTCATGGTTGCATCTCCGGTCTGTACACCTTCACGGGCAGCACTTTTAACCGGTTGCTATCCTAAGCGGGTAGGGATGCATCAGCATGTTCTATTTCCTGCCTCCAAGAAAGGACTGAATCCTAGTGAATTTACCATGGGTGATTATTTTAAATCTTTGGGTTATGCGACCGCTTGTTTTGGTAAATGGCATCTTGGTCATCACCTTGAAACTCTTCCAGTTTCAAATGGCTTTGATACCTATTATGGAATTCCTTACTCCAATGATATGAATTATCCCGATAACAAAGGAAAGCCAAAGGGAGGAGCAGATGGAATGGATATTCTTTGGGCAGACCCGGAGTCGACCCTAACCAAATGGAAAACTCCGCTTTTTGAAGATGATAAAATGATCGAGTTACCGGTAGATCAAAGAACGATAACCAGAAGATGTACAAGCAAGTCGATTGATTTTATCCGAAAGAATGCCGAAAAATCATTTTTTGTATACCTTCCCCATTCCATGCCACACATTCCATTATATGTACCGGATGAANTACGGGACCCAGATCCTAAGAATGCATATGTTAATACAATCGAACATATTGATGCAGAAGTTGGCCGAATCCTTCGCACACTCGATGAACTTAAAATAGCGAAAAAAACCTATGTTATATACACCACGGACAATGGACCTTGGCTGTCTTTCCGCCACCATGGAGGTTCTGCTGGTCCTTTACGTGATGGAAAAGGTACCACTTTTGAAGGTGGGCAAAGAGTTCCATTTGTTATTCGTGGCCCTGGTATACCCAAGGGCTCGATTACAACAGACCTACTGGGTACGATTGATCTACTTCCGACTTTTGCATCTATGGTTGGACAAAAATTAACCTCAGAAAATAAGATTGATGGTTTAGATGCCAAAGGTTTGCTCATGGGGACGGAAAAATCTCCCAGAAACGAATTCCTTTATTATACCTCAAGAGGTGAGATTGAAGGAATTCGACAGGGGAAATGGAAGTTCCTGAAAAAAATGAAGAGAAAAAAACAAAAAATGGTGGAAGAGAAGATGCTTTTTGATCTCATTGCTGATCTAGGAGAAAGTAAGAATCTGGTGAGTGAAAATCCTAAAATGGTCCAAAAACTAAACGATCGTATGATTGAACTTGATCAAGAAATCACTGCCAATGCACGAAGTCCATGGCTGATGGAATAGATATATTTTCTATNTAAGAATAGTAACCGCTTTTTCGGTCGCTTTGGTAAAGCGAAGTACTTCTTCAACCGTGTTGTAGAATGCAAAAGATGCCCGTGCGGTAGCTTCAGTACCTAGTTTTTCCATCAATGGCTGGCAACAATGATGTCCCGTTCTAGTGGCCACACCCTCAGCGTCGAGGATCGAGGCCAAGTCATGAGGATGGACTGATTCAATAGAAAAGGACAAAACGGCCGCTTTGTCCAAAGTCGTCCCATGTTCTTGAAAACCATTGATTTTCAAAAGCTCTTCGCGGGCAGATTTCAATAAATTCATTTCGTGCTCATGAATCTCTCGCATATCAAACTGGGAAAGGAATTGGATTGCTTCACCCAGTCCAATTGCTCCAGCCACATTGGGGGTACCCGCCTCAAACCTTTGGGGAGATGGAGCAAAAGTAGTACCTTTAAAACTGACTTGATCGATCATATCTCCACCACCCTGATAAGGGGGTAAATCCTCTAGATGCTTTGCTTTCCCATAAGCAACGCCAATGCCCATAGGCCCGAAAACTTTGTGTCCCGAAAATACAAAGAAATCACAATCTAAATCCTTTAGATTAGGCCTTTCGTGAGGGATACTTTGAGCACCATCAATAACCACCAAGGTTCCATTTTCATGGGCTTTTGAAGTGATTTCTTTGATTGGATTTACGGTTCCCAAGGTATTTGAAATAGAACAAAGGGATAGAATTTTCGAGTTTTCTAAGAGGAGAAGTTCTTCAAGCCTTTCCATATCCAAGCTTCCATCCGGGAGAATGGAGACAACTTCGATCTTAGCACCCAATTGCTCACAGATCATTTGCCAGGGAACAATATTCGCGTGGTGTTCCATATCCGATAGGATAACAATATCCCCTGCACTTAATTTCGCCTGCCCAAGGCAATGAGCAATTAAATTTAATCCTTCCGTAGCACCACGGACGAATATGATTTCATCCGGATGAACAGATAGATAATTCGCGATATTTTGCCTTGAATCCGCGTATAATTTCTCAGCATCCTCTGCGAGTTCATAAATGCCGCGATGAACATTCGAGTTGAAATTCTGATAATACTTTGAAACGGAATCAATCACACAATGTGGTTTCTGCGAAGAAGCTGCATTGTCTAAATAAGCAATAGGTTTACCACGATTACTTCTTTGCAAAATCGGAAACTCCGATCGAATTTCATCAATTTGAAATTTTCTCTTCATCCGTTGTTTAATGAGATTAAAAGCATATAGACTTATACTACCAGCAATCTCTGTTCAGAACAACTCAAGAGAAAATTCCGGATACCGTTTAGAACAGGTGNGAAAAGGAAGAATCTAAAATATAATTTTAGCGTCAGGGAGAGATTCCCTTAGTTTTTTGGCTCCAGATTCAGTAACTTGTGAATTCCATAGATAAATTTCATTCAGTGACTTCATCGAAGCCAAAGTACNGATACTTTTATCGGTCACTTGAGTACCCGAAAGATTGATGTACTGAAGGAATTGTAATTTGGTAAGTGGTTTTAAACCATTATCCGTAATTTTAGTATTTCTAAGACTAATCCAATTGAGGTTAGGATAACTACCAGCAAGGGTCATGGAGCGGTCTGTAATTTTGGTTCTGGAGACATCCAAATGGGAAATATTATTCTTTATGCCACTAAAAGCACCCATATTCTCATCCTTAACTTCGCTGGCAAAGGACGAGAACTCCGCACGAACCAATGAACTATTTTCTGCTAGTTGACGAACCAGTGCCCCCGTTTTCTCGGCTGCCAGAAGGGAAGACCTAGAGGGAGTTGAAGCCCGTTTGGCGAGTTGATCAAGTATGGAGGTTTTGTTATCAATGGTAGCTACCACAGTCTCGACTTTTTTGACCTTTGGAGGAGCGTTGGGATCCGCAGCTTCCGCCGCAGGTTGTTCGGATGCACCTTCCAAAATCCATCTCTTAATCATGGTAATTTCATCTTCTGAAAGCGGACCACCTTTGGGTGGCATAATTTCCGGGTCATCATCTGCAAGGGTAATGACTCGATGGAGTGTGCTGTCAGTATGATCCCCGGGAGTGACAATATGACCGTCCAAATTCCCTTTTAAAACCCATTCATGAGTATCTAATCGCAAGCCTGCACGAGGCTTGATTGTTCTGCCGGCTTTTACAAATGGGGCACCGTGGCATTCCATACACTTTTGTTCGAAAAGGGGAAGGATGTGGTTGTGGAAACTAACCGGTTCGTCTGGAGCAGGTATACCTCCTTTGGTTGCAGAGACTCCACCTTTGGAGGGTTTTGCTCCTTCCATAATCCATCTTTTAATGATGTCGATTTGATCTTCATCCATGGGACCGCCTTTGGGTGGCATAAACAAATCATCATCTTCTGGCAGGTTAAGCACGGAGTAAAGACGGCTTTTCTCAAGATCATTTGCCACCACCACTGGGCCATCTAAGTTGCCCTTCATAACTTGGGCAAAGGTGTCAAATCGTAAGCTCGCCTTTGGATTAACTAACCTACCTGACCTATCAAAAGGAGCATGATGGCAACTATTACAGTTCTCCTTAAGAAGGGGTAAAACATGCCGGTCGAAATCAATAGCTTCGCCCGGTTTCGGCTTTGCACCCACCGCTTTTGCGAGTGCCTCTTCAGGACTTACGCCAAGAGGTACAGGAATGTGGCCAAAAAAGGAACCGGGACGAAAAGTTACCTTCTTGGGAGGGGAGGGCTTATGAACTATCTCCATATCTTGTTCATCAACAATTTCAGAGGATGCAGGAGAAGAAGATGCAGTAACTACTTTGTCCGAGGGTTTCTCGGTTGCACCTTCCAGAATCCAGTTTCTTAGCAAATTTATTTGATCTTTACTTAATGGATCTCCTTTGGGAGGCATGATCATGTCATCATCTGAAGGCAAAGTGACAACTTCCATAAGGATGCTTCCTTTATCATCGCCAGGAACAATGACCGGATCGTCTCCAAAACCTTTCATTAGCCATTCGTAGCTATCAAACCTTAGCCCNGCTTTGGGTTTCATAGTCCTTCCATTCTTTTCGTAAGGTGCCTTATGGCACTCATTGCAACGAGCCTCAAGAATAGGCATGATTTCCGTATGAAAATCAACCCCTTTAGACACGGCCTTGCTGGTCTCAGCAGAGGGAGCTGCCATTTGCGAAGGCGGAGGAGGGATCGAAGATGGTCTACCCTTAGGAATTTTGTTAGCTTGGGCGGCTCGGATCAGATAAGTTTGATCCTCGACTGATAATGCTTTCAAGGGAACCTGTACAAGTTTTCCAGACCTGTCAGCAAGGATGAAGGTTTGCCCCTCATAGCCAACCGCCCGTCCTTCCAAAGACTGACCTGTAGGTGTTTTGAATACTCTGAAAGGTTCACTAGCACAGGCAAGTGAAGTGAAAATGATTAAGGAACAGAATAAAAAGAAGTTTTTCTTAATCATTAATCATCTCGCAAAGTTCTAGGCGATTACGTCGAAGAGAGGTTCGCCGTTGTGTGCTATTGTAAAAGGACGTCCTGAAGGTGAATATTGAACATCTTTCAAAGGTAATCCAAGAAGGTAAGCGATAGAAGCATTCAAATCTTCTGGTTTGATCGGTTTACCAGCGATTGGAGAGCGACCAATTTTGTCCACTTCGCCATAGGTTGTTCCTCCCTTAACACCGCCACCTGCCATGAATGCGGTGAAGCAGTAGGGCCAGTGGTCACGACCATCACGACCATTAATGTTTGGAGTACGACCAAATTCTGAGGTTAGTACAACGAGGGTTTCCTTTAATAGACCTCTCATCTCAAGATCAATAAGCAAGGCACTTAATGCTTTATCAATGTCGGCACAATTATTGGCCACGGCTTCAAAGTTGTTGTCGTGTGTATCCCAACCGCCACGGGAAACTTCAACATAACGAACTTTATTTTCAATAAGACGACGTGCTAACAGACATCCCTGTCCAAAATTAGTGGTACCATAAAGTTCATGCATGGCTTCAGGCTCCTGTGTGATGTCAAAAGCATTCAAGTCTTCACTGTTCATTAACTTGACCGCATCTTGGTATAATTTGGAATAAGCCCTTACTTGCTTTTGGTTGTATTGAGCAGTAAAGTTGACATTCATTTTTTCGGCCATGGAAATCCGGCTACCAAATTTTTCATGGTCTAGATAGTCAGCCATAGTGCTGTTAGCGAGACCTTCCTTCGGATTACCAATGGGCAATGCTCCGTGCTCTGCTTCCAGGAATCCGGCACTGCCTCTTCCACCACCAATTTTAACATTTCTCGGGATGGTTCGGTTAATCGGACCAGAAAGTTTTGAAACCCAGCTTCCAAAAGTCGGGTGAACAATGGTGCCTCGTTTTAAATAGCTGGTGTGCATCAAGTAACTTGCCTGCTCGTGGGCACCTTGGCTAGTCACCATCGTCTTGATGATGGCCGAATTATGCATGTGTTTAGCGGTGAGGGGAAGATTCTCAGAGAGTAATACGCCATCAGCGCTTGTTGGGATGGTTTTTACATCACCCATGATCTCAGGATTGTTGACCTGAGGTCCGAAAGTGTCCAAATGGGACATAGCACCGGACATATTGAGATAAATAACATGGCGGGCAGTAGCTGGCCTAGCACCGGGAGTGAGAGCCTTTACGCTATTGTGAATGTATGAACCCGCCATAGGCATCAATCCTACTCCTAGGCATGCTTTGGCTGCATTAGCAATAAATTCTCTACGACCGAGTTCGTCAATTGAGTTGAGTGATGGATTCATGATATGACCTTGATTGTTTCTATGTTTAAATGAGTGGATTTCAAATTATTGGATGAAGAGGAACTCGTGACTATTAACCAGTACCCAGATGAGATCTTTTTCAGGGTTTTCGCTTGAACGAATTGCGTCCTTAAAATTCCGAAGTTCAGAACTGGAAGGTTCCCGGTTTAAAACAGCGAGAAATGCATTATTTATCTTGGAATCTACGGTTTTTCCTTCTTTCACGAGATTAAGGATGCGAACTTTATCATTTTTGAGGAGATATTCTTCAACATAACCATTAAGGAGATTTAAAACTTGAGTAACAGAGGCTTGTTTGTGGCTATCTTCGATTTGATCCCGGGATGCAGACCCAAATTCTCGAATTAAATGACCACTTGGTGCTGGAGATCCTACTTCGGTTGCCCGGACCGAATTTCGATCCTTAACAAAATTCCCATAACCTTGAGTTGTAGCAGCGGACTTATTCGCAGTTGCAGGTGGTTGCATTTGTTGCTGCTTGAACTTGTTGACGCATGAACGGCAACAAAAAGCTACGGTTTCCCCCTCGTCGTTAAACGCAAGGAGGGAAGGATCAACTGGTCTGCCTGGCTTAATCGGACAGTCAGAGTTGATTGGGTTACCAAATTTTTNGGTGGCAGGCTTCGCGGCCGCAGTACTCGGAGGAGTGGGTTGGCTTGCCTTGAAACGATTTAANCAAGAACGGCAACAAAAACCGATGGTTTCNCCTTTTTCATTAAGAGCCTTGAGACTGGGATCGATCGCNCGNCCTGGCTTNAGNGGGCAATCCGTNTTGATGGGNTCNCCNAGTTTCGCTGCCATNCCTTCATTNTTTTCNGGCATTTTGACTTCCGCACCGATNTGTAATCCTGNNCGCTTCATGGCAATGGCGAANAGCTCTTCACCAGATANCTCTAAATAATGCTCATAGTTTGAGTATTTATCATCTCTNTTNATTTGACGGGTATCTNCATCGGGNTAGTTGAGAGTNACGAGAGAATCCCAGATTTGCTCNCCGGACATTCTTTCCATGAGAGGACCTTGGTANAAATAAGGAATACTACCCCGTGTGGGTGCCTGTACATTGGGACCAGCAAGTACCCATTTTACATCAGGGGGCATGATTGTNTCTTTAGCATCTCTTGCCATCAGATCAGGCTTGGGTGCTTGACGCTGGAATGCTTGNGTNTTGTANAAAATTCGNAANAACTCTTNAAGGTCAAAATTGAGGGCAACCATGACTTTTTCCAAATGTAATTGTAAAGTACGATCTGTAGCCATGGTATCATCAAACATGTTATCCAGTGGTTCAATCAGAGCTAAACCGAATACTTCTTTCCACAAACGATTGACAATAACGNTTGTAAAGCGTGGATTTGACTCGGATGCTACCCAGTTGGCATAAGAGGAACGGGAGCCTGTAACTTCAAGATTCTCATCGAGTTCAGCTGCGAGGCCAAAAATCGTAGTAGCTGTAAGCTTTTNACTGGGTTTGGCGTTATCGTATTGATAATCGATAGGTAATCTTATCTCGCCTTTACCCATACTTGCCAAGCCNGTGGTNACAAGTTCNCGAATATCTCTGGAAGCGTTGCTTAGTCGCCGAGAGGCACCGTTATCATCCCCACGGGCAAGGCGTCTCTCTTCGTCTCTAGACAAGCGATTAAGAGCATTGATGTTGTCACTACCTCGCATCCTGATATTGCCCGCACCTTCGGTAAAGGCAGCCATTTCATAAAATTGTTTCTGAGTCCAACGATCAAAGGGGTGATCATGGCATTGGGCACACTCAAGGCTAGTTCCCAAGAAAATTCGAACCGTATTGGACATATTGTCTAATTGCATTCCGCGATCCCGAACAAAGTATCCAACCGCACCATTGCCTCTTTCCCACATAGCACCTGAAGATGAGAGCATTTCCTTGACCCATTCATCATAGGGTTTGTTGGTGGCAATAGATTCACGAATGTAGTCCATGTATGGTCTACCAGAAACCCGATTGCCTAAATTTTCTTTTGCACGAAGAATGTCAGCCCAAAGATGGAACCAATGGCTTACATACCCATGACTTCCGAGGAGTTTGTCAATGAGAGCGGATTTTTTCGAAGAACGGTCTCTATCCTCAAGGAATTCTTTGGTCTCTTCAAGAGTGGGGATACGACCAATTACTTTTANATATGCTCTTCGAAGGAAAACCTCCTCGCTTGCGATCTTGTTTGGACGCAAGCCGTAAGAATTCAATTTTTTCTCAATCAAACTGTCGATAAACCTTGCATTAGCTTGCAGGACTGAGGGTGAGAGAGGACGCTGAAATTCTGGAAGTGCGTCATGATTCGGGGCGAAATTGTTTCGAACAAAGGCTTGATCGTCTTCCGTAAAAATATCTAAGCTTATTCGAAAAAGTTGGTTGTCTTTACTTCTTTTAAGCAAAATATCACCGTCTTCATAGAATTTTTGAACGGTTCCTTTAATTTTCTGGCCATTGTTAGAATGGAAATCACGTTCAGCGCTGCCAAACGCTGAAGAAAAAGTGAGTGCAAAAAGAGAAAAAAAAGAAAGAAGGAGNTTCATAAACTATAATCTGTGCGGTTGATCATGTTTTGGCAAGAGTTTTTCTTTTGTTGCGTAAAGTTTAGGCCTTGGTTCACATNNATATTCCGAATGGTTTGAAAATCTTTCGTTTTAGTGAAAAAAAGGTAAAAAAATTCATAAATTTCAGGGGAAATTCCCCTAGAAGTTAGAAATAAAGCCCTCTATGGTAGCTTTTTTAGGGCCCGATACCATTCTGGTTTTAACGATCTATGAATAACAAATNAACTACTTAAAAGATAATCTTCTGTTTTCAAAAATGGGAGCGATTGTTTCTCATCTATAAACTAGTTGAAATCTAATATTTTATCATAATTCATTCTTAACCTTAAAGAAATACCCACAATTTTAATCCAAATCTTTGGCACAACGAAATCCGGTATGGTTGGTGGGCGATAAAGATTCGGAATGATTTCTGGCCGCGGGACGATATCTTAGGCAATAATCCCAGTGGCATAAATAAGATCCTCCTTTGGCCACATGCAGAAACATCAAATCATCAGTGCCAGGTCTCTTGGCTGGGCATGTCCCCGTGGACCTAAAGTGATCCAATTCTATTTGAGTAATTGCAGATTTTGGTCCTTTCGGGTTAGGGTGGGGATTCTTGAGGAAAGTGGTGTAGTATGAAGGATGAAAATAGTCACTGCACATTTCCCAGACATTACCCGCCATATCATAGAGTCCAAAGCCATTGGGTGGAAATGAGCCGACTGGTGAAGTGTAGTGGTATCCATCTTGAGCAGAATTTTTTGAAGGGAATTTACCTTGAAAGCAATTAGCCATCCATTCACCACCGGGTTTTGGTTCATTGCCCCAGCTGTACAAATTGTTTTTTAAACCTCCCCGGGCCGCAAGTTCCCACTCCGCTTCCGTTGGTAATCTTTTTCCTGCCCACTCCGCATAGGCTTTGGCATCATCTATATTGATGCATACCACTGGGTGGTCCATTAAATTATAGATCGATGAATTTGGACCAAATGGCTTTTTCCAACTTGCTCCTGCGGTGTAAGACCACCAGTCCCAAGGGTTATTTTCATCCCAAGGATTAATACTATCCGGTGGAGGAGAAAAAATAGTTGCCCCAGGTTCGAGTTGATTCTCCGGGGCATTGGGAAACAAGTTTTTATCGAGGGGTTTTTCAGCAAAAGTCACATATCCAGTTTCATCAATGAACTTTTTGAATTCAGCATTTGTGACCTCATACTTATCGATCCAAAAACCATGAACTTCAACTTCATGTGCTGGTCCTTCTTCTGGATATTTTTCTCCATTTCCAGCTCTTTTATCATTACCCCGGATATATTTCGTGGCAGGAATGAAGACCATTCCTTCTTTTTCAATTACTTTAGGAGTTGGTTCCGACTTAAGTATTTCCTGCTTTTCTTCNACCNCNGTGCAGCCGGAAAAAATCAAAATTACAAAAAATAGGGGAACCCAAAGNTTCATCACNGCACCTAANCAATATCTCAAAACATGGTCAAATCGTATCCATTTAGATTCTTAAATTAAAATAGCTTTACTAATTCCCGGAATTTAAGAGAAAAAAGTGGAGCCACCTGTCGGATTCGAACCGACGACCGTTCGCTTACAAGGCGAGTGCTCTACCAACTGAGCTAAGGTGGCAAAAATGTACGCTTAAATTAATGGGCACAAAAAGGCAATCGGAGAATCTACACAGTAATTCTATTTTTCCTGACTCATTTCACAGGTGAATAATTTTTCAGCAGGAATATATTCAAGCAACATGGAACGGCAGCTATCCAATCTTTTCGTTTCGATTCCAGGTTCGTAGGAGACCGAGTTCTTATTTTTGCTTAGTTTCCCAGCGAAAAGATTTTCTTCCGGATAAAGCTTATCCATTTTTTTGAAAAATCCATGAGGCATCCGGAATGCACCAAGAGATACGGAGTGCAGGGAATCTTCCGGTAATTTATCAAATAATTGATGAAAAAGCAGAGCATACCGACTTTCGAATTCTTGGCAGTCGATCACCGGGTCGATTCGAATTCCAACATACCAACCTAAAGTCGCAAGTTGATGCATTGCTTTAATCCTAGCCGAAACTGAAGGCACACCATGTTCTAGTTGCCGGCTGATCTCCTCTGGGGTGAAACTGAATGCAACGATCACATTTGGCAAGGGCTCTCGGTTTTTCAAGACCCGTGTGTTCACGCTTTTGGTTCTAAGCTCAAGGAATGCGTGGGGAAGCTTGGAGAATTTGGGTAGAAAGAAGTCCACGAAACCAGTGGTCGATTCGAGTGCTAAACTATCGCAATCATACCCAGAAAAGAACCAGCTTGGAGAATTAGAAACTTCGTCTGCTTTATTCCGAATATCGTCCCAGAATTCTTCGTAATTTATAAAAAGAACATAGTGAGCGGAGGGGAACATGCCTTGAAGAAAACAATACCGGCAATCGTACAAACAATTGAATAAATGAGAGAAATAAAAGTTGCTGATTCCCCCAACCCCATATTTGGCTGGGATTGGGTGTACTTTTTTACCATNCTGGCTTGCCAGAATTAAAGATGGGTTCTTCTTTTGCAGGCGAAAGTTTTGGCCACTTGGATTGAAAACTTCTTTAAAATGATTGCATGAAATTTTAGCCGCTTGGGGAAAACGGCTAAAAAACTCTTGGGTACGGTCATGGTTTTCCACCTTCTGCTCGTAATAAATATTCTTAATCATGAAAGAATTCTCGCAGGATCAATAAAGGTGTTAAGATTATGAATCGCTTCCTTCGGGGAATTTGATTTTTCAATCAATTCTATCAAATTCTTTTCTTCGAGATCGAAGGTGCGAGAATGACTAATCAGACGATCAAGTTGAAATATTTGGGATTGCGAAAAAGGATGAATTTTCCGGGCCCTCTCTTGTAGATCCAAGGTTTCTAAGTTGGGAGATATCTCTTTAGCTAAAGTGTCTAATTCTTGGGCAAATGTGAGAATCGAAGGAAGATGATTACAAATATACTCTGTTACCATTGTGGGTTGAATGGATTCAAAAGACCGTCCCTCATTATCCGAAACAACTTTTAAAACTTGGATCAATTCTCGGGTAGCGGAGCGAGATGCAATCGAATAAAAAGCATGGGCTTCCATGTCGAAACCTAGCCCTTTTTCGTACTTTTGATTGGGATTACTACAAGTACAAAGTCTCGAATGTTCAAAATCAGAATCGATGATTTGAGGAGGATAAAAAATAGCTTTGTCTTGATCGTCTGAAATACAACTTGCAATAAATGCGGTATTAGTTTGAAGCGTTCCATGCCCAGCAATTCCAACATTTAAATATGCTTGAACTTCTTGCTTTGTGGAGGAGCTTCCAAGTAAAAAGCCGGTGGCTGCGGCGGCGGCTACTTTCCCAATTCCGCTTACTACGAGTCGGTGGAAATCGTTCCGGAAGACTGGGAATGGGGNAGGGGAAAACTGCTTGGTAAGCCGTAACTCATCAATGATGGGCTTCGCTTCACAGGAAAGGGCGACGATAAAGTTCATTTAATAAATTCTTCTTCAAGAGAGTGGAGTAAGGCTTGGAATTTCTCAGCTTTAGCGAGNAAACCATCGGACTCTAAATATTTTCCATGTTTTTTAAATCCCTTTGATAGAATTTCGCACTTTTTTTGGAGAGCCCTGAGAATGAGGAGTTTTTTTTCTGGAGATTCATTTTTCTGGATTAATTTTTCCAACGAAAAAACCCTAAACCTATCCATGCCCCAATAGGTTCTCGATAATTGATCTGGATGACCACCATACTTGAGTACCAATTCTTCATCGAGAAATCCAAATTCTTCCGTGAGTAAGATCCGTAACCAAAGATCATAATCTTCGCAGACGGGAAGAGTTTCGTCAAAGTTGCCAACTTTTTCCACTATGGACTGATGGATCAGGACTGAGGAAGGACAGATTAGGCAATGGTGCAAAGATCTTTCAAAAAAACTTCGAGGAGATTTGTCCAAGTATCGAGGAGGAATGACCTGGTTGTTGTTTCGAATCCAAGACTCATTGGTGTGAGAAACTAAAACTTCTGGGTGGGCACAGTGAAAGCTCCATTGTTTTTCAAGTTTTAAGGGCTTCCATCGATCATCTGAGTCCAAGAACGCAATCCAAGAATTTTGAGCCATTTTAATCCCGAGGTTTCTCGCCGCTGCAACGCCGGAATTTTCCTGATATAACCAATGTACTCCCGGGAACTCTTGAACTAAAGTAGGTTCGATTGGAGTGGGTGAACCATCATCCACAACCAGGATTTCACTTGGTTTTAAAGTTTGAGAAAATACAGAATACAGGGCATTCCGGAGAAAGTCTATCCTCTCGTAACAAGGGATTACAACCGAGATGCAAGGATCGCTCGCTGAGGTGGTCGCGATCATAGGAGACAGAATGGAATGGTTTTAAAAGACCTTAACTGGGATTTCTATCGGTTCATATCCGGAAGCGGTCACAATCATTTTTCCTTCTCCCGGTTCACCCCCACGAACAGGAATATTTACCGTCTTATCTCCAGCAGCAATGAATGCTTCAGGCATGATCACGGATGCGGGAATATTGGTCTTAATATCGATTGGGATTCCACCGGCTGGGGCTTCAAAATCAATTTTGAATAATAGAGTTGCTGAATCTCCAGATTGAATCTCCAAAGAGCTTGGGACTACACCAAGTGTACTTTCGTCTATCCGGAAATTACCAATATCCAAAGCCCCGTGAGGACCACCGATAAGTTGGACTGAGTAGTCCAGATCTGCGGGTAGGGAAGGCACCGTAAAACGAAGTTCATTTTCAGAAAGATAGCGGGTNGAAGCTTTTTCGCCTCCAATGGTAATCGAGTCATATTTGGTCAAGCCCCGGCCCTGNACCGCGATCTCAACTCCTACCGGNCCCCGGTAGGCAGCNAGGTTNCCAACATATCTGTTTTCAAGGCGAAAAACTTGGAGGTCACTTTTTAGGCTNCGTTTGGCTTGGGAGCCATTATCCCTTTCGATGAGATAATTTGCCTGATAAAAATAAGTGGCTTCGTCAAAGCCCGATGGAAGTTTATAATCACAACTCCAGAGGGATGGATTTACAGGATCTTTGACCATTGGATAAGCTTCCCCTCCCACATAGAGAACAACCTCGATAGAATCATAAAAAATTTTCCGGTCTTGCAGGTCGACTTCGGTCTGGATGGTATAAATGCCCGAAGGATTTTGACTGATATTAGTCGAGGTCAGGTTTATAAAGCTGGGTCTTTTGCAACTGGACAAAAGAAACAAGCTTACTGACAAAGTGAGAAAAGCGATTAGTTTGATGATTTGGTTCATAATTTATTAAGAAGTAGCTAGATGATGCTCAAAAGAAAAGAGAAGACAGGAGAAATTCCAAACCTTGGGATGTATGTACATGTTCCATTTTGTTCTACCACATGTGACTTTTGCGCATTTTATCAAGAGAGACCAAGCAAAAAGGGTTTCGATCTGTTTTTTAATGGTTTGGAGCGAGAGATCGAGCACTTTTCTCAAAATCGTTCATTTTCCACGATTTTTATTGGGGGGGGTACTCCCGGACTCTTGAATTCTGAGCAGCTCGGGAGGCTTGGAGGCTTAATCCACTCCCAGAATTTAAGCGATCCGCTTGAATGGAGCATTGAAATTGCACCTTCTGAAATTTCGATTGAGAAGCTCGAGACTTTGTCAAAATTTGGAGTGAATCGAATCTCCTTGGGTGTTCAAACCTTTCATCCTCAACTTATGAAGGAATTGGGAAGAATGCACGAAGTGGAAACTGCTTTGCAAGCTTACTCGATGATCAGGGAAGTCGGGTTTTCATCAGTAAATCTTGATCTCATCTTTGGGATTCCGGGACAAACGCTGGAGATGTGGGAAAAAGACCTAGCCCAAGCAGTTGAACTTCAACCAGATCATTTGTCCACCTATTGTCTGACTTTTGAGGAGGATACTGCTTTGTTNATCAAACTATCCAACGGAAAAATAAAATTGGACCCAGAGCGAGAAATTACCTTTTATGAAAAGGNATGGGATTTTTTACCAACGCANGGATACCAGCAATATGAAGTGTCAAATTTTGCCAAGGACGGGCATATTTGTCAGCATAACTTAAACACTTGGGCGATGAATGATTGGATTGGTTTTGGCCCTTCCGCGGCTACTCAATTGGATGGGATTCGGCGAAAGAATTTTGCTAATCTGGAAAAATGGGCTCAACAATGGAACCAGGCTAAAGGGGAAGAGTTTGAAGAATTTGAACCATTGAATGCGGCCGGCTTGGCTCATGATGCGATTACCTTTGGCTTACGAATGAATCGCGGAATTAGTTTAAATGGAATTGCCCGGAAGTTTGATCTTCCCCTTGCCTGCTTTAAACCGATCGAATCTTTTTTAGATGCATTAAAGACCGAAGGCTTGGTGGAAAAAAATGATTTCTGGAGACTTAATAATAGAGGTAGAATTTTGGCGGATGCAGTGGCAAGGGAGATGCCGGTTTTATCTTGAATGCTGCAGGGCTTGAAGGGCTTGTTTCAGCAACGAACTGCTTTCTGTTAACCCTCCAGGCCGAGCTCTGGTAAGCCAATTGCTTTCGAACTGGGTGACGAAGTCCTCGATGTGTAGTTCTTGGGGACGAGTTCCTTGGAGCATGGCGATTCCATGTTCAAGGCTCAGGATAGATAATTCAAGGCCTAGGGAAATTTCACTTTTAAAATTTTCGCTTTGGGAGAAGTTTCCGAGTTGATCTAGGGAAGAGAAAAGAGATTGCAGCAACTCAACTCCTTGAGACAAGTTTTGCCAGGATGAGTTTTCTTTCAAGAAAGCATGATGCTTTTCTGGCTGAGAGCCAAAAAGTAAATTCCATGCAAGGCTTGCATTTGGAATCTGGGAGTCAATGGTATGATCTAAATGTCCAAATTCCATCAAAATCTTGCCGGGATGAGAATTCGAACTACGGAAAACTAATTGATTCAAGGCCTGGTCAATCTCTTCGTCTGTTCCATCCTCTCCATACCAGGCCCATTGAGCAGCAAGAACTAAGGAAGGATAAAAGCTAGGCCAAGGTTGATGGTTCCCGCAATCTCCCCAACTCGTGAGCAAAGTCCCCTCGGCACCATACTTAAAGGCATTCCTAAANGCATTAGCCAAGTTTTGACGGGCAGTGGGCCATCTTCCTCCAAAGCTTCTCCAGGTCGCGGTTCCGGGAGCGAGGCAAAAAGATAAACCGCATGATGCTATGATTTCCGCTTGCTCATCAAAGGGATGATCCGGCTCATAGCCCCAAATGATTGGACTAGCAGAAGGTGGAAGAAGTTTCGCATTTTCTGGTTCTTCCAAAAGAACATCGGCCCAAAATTGCATTTGCCTGTCATGTTTCTCTACGAGTTTACGAATGCCCTCTAGGTGCTTTAGGTAAACGCTTCCCTTTCCTTCTCTTTGAACTTCCTCCTTGCTCCAACCCTGTCCAAGTTCCCAAGGCTCATCCATGCCGACATTGAAGTTCTTGGAGCTAAAATTTGGTAAGTACTCCGAGTAAAGTGAATCAATAAAGTCCAAGCTCTCCTGGTTCGGTTTGAGGGTACTTCCATGATCACGTTCCATAAAGGGATCTTCCCTCCGGAAACCTTCCGGGCATTCAGCTAAATCTTTATACGGTTCATGCATTAACCAGCGCTCGAAATGGCCAAACGAATTAAGATTAGGAACAAGTTCGATGAATCTTTCTTTGCAATAGCAATCGATTTCCCTGATTTCTTCCGCTGTCAAAGGGGAAGAATTTTTCCAAACAGTTTGATGTTCACGAAAGGCAAAAGTGTGCTCCACATAAAGTTGAAGCTCATTGAAGCGAAGCTCTGACAACAAATTAATTAAATCGAAGAGGGATTCCATGGTGGGAACTTTGCATCGGCTAACATCCAGCATAAATCCCCTCCTTAGTAGGGCTGGATGATCACGGATTTCGAGGCACTCCAATTTTCCCTTGAACTTGGCATGTTCGATCAGTTGAGCAAGGGAGGTCAGCCCTCTAAAAATTGCCTGTTTATTTTCTGCCCAAAGAGCAAAGCCCTTGGGGGAAATTTTTAAACCATATTCTTCAGGGTGGGGCATTTTTCTTCCACTAATTCGAAGAGAGGGGAATGCTCGGTTTTCTTCCTCCAAAATCCCAATCCTCTTTTTGAAAAAAAGAACCGTTGATTGGAAGTATTTCTCTTCCAATTCTAAATTAAAATGCATGGGTACTTCCACATCTTCTGTCGAGCGTGTCAGATGCCTGGGGTNTGGAAACAGGCCAAGCTTTTCAGAGCTTACCATTTCTTTATTTATTCCTCGGGAAGAGAACGCCACAGAACCATGTCAGAAAAACGGTGACCGGCCATGCCCATACCGAGCTAATAGAACCGGCAGGTATTCCATTGGTTACAGAAATATGGGGGAGAGAGGCTACTTGGGCTTCGGAACAAAGCTCGAGATTTAGGAGTGCTGAATACAACTCCGTCCGGAGTAAAAGCACCAGTAAAAAGGAGAGGGCAAAGCCAAGGCTGAGTCCCTTCAGGCTGGCATGAGGGGTAAAGTAGGCAGCAAGAAAGAAAGCTAACATCGGGCCAACCGTGTAGGAGGTCATGCCAAAGGCAAGTTGCACCACATTTACATCGCCCCTTAGTTTATGAAGGGCGACTGCAAATAAGGANAGGGCTATTCCCCAAGCCACGACAATAATACGGGAGAGCAGAACATTATTACGATTTACCTCTTCGCTTACATCGACATCTGTCTTGCGGAACAGGGAAATTGTAGTTTGCGAGAGAGCCGCGAGAATNGAGTCNAAGCTCGAAATTGCAGCCGCAAATATGCCTGCCAGGATCAAGGCACGCAATCCCTCTGGGAGTTCGGTTACAATCCAGACAGGATAGTAAGCNTCTTTTCTTTCCGATGGTGCNAGCTTCTCGATTTCAGTAGTGAATCGGGGAAGTGAATCGGGGGGAGTTGCCTGATTGAAATAGGCATAGAGGGCAGCCCCAACCATCAGCATCAGGANGGTAATTAGGAGGGCAGCAGAGCTTGCAATCATCGCTTTACGTGCATCCGTTGCCGAACGGCAACAGAACATTCGCTGGGCGTTCAGCTGGTCAACCCCGAACATGCTAATATTTTGAAAGGGAACCGCAATGATTGCGACCCAAAGAGTAAAGCCGACTGCNGGATCGGTGGTCAGGTTGAGCAAGTTAAATTTTTCACCCTCATTCGCTACAAAAATCATTTCNGTCCATCCTCCTTCAATGCCATTTAGCAACCAGAAAAANGAGAACAAACCTGCTCCCACAAAGAGGAAAAACTGCATCACATCAGTCCAGATCACGGTNCGCATNCCTCCCATCAAGGTCCATCCAATNGCAATCGCTCCAATGATGCAGATACAGGGTTCATATTCAAGAGGCGTGACCACTCGCAAGGCAAGGGCGGCGACCAAAACCCGAACACTTTGTCCCAGAATACCCCCGACTTGAAATACAACGGTGGCCAGCCGTTTTACCCCTTCTCCAAGCCGNTTCCCCATGTAGTCATAAGGGCTGTATATATCCCGTTCATAAAAAGCCCGAACGAAATAAATGCCNACAATGATCCGGGCAACAATGGATCCGATTCCCCATTGTAAATAAGTAAAGTCACCCTTGGCNGCGTATACCATCCCGGGCACTCCGATGAAGGTGACCCCACTAATTTCCGTCGCGATGATAGAACCACTCACTGCAGGCCAGGGAAGACTCCGACCGCCCAGAAAGAAATCTTTTACATTGGATTGTTTTCCCGCGAGCAAGTGACCGACAAGNGTGGTTAGTGCCAAGTATCCGATCACNACAGT
Source organism: Verrucomicrobia bacterium TMED60 (assembly GCA_002171765.1). Next base: position 20,558 of record NHDN01000018.1, on the reverse strand, counting down.
CCAGTCAAATGTCGTAAAGATATTCCGTAAATCCATCCACCCCGAACAAAAAGAGGTTTTGATAAAATGGAAACGGAAAAGCTTCNTTCGTGAATAANATTAAANATTGGGAACAAGTTCTTGTTTCCTCGTTCGCATAAATTTGTGAAAAATACTAATGAANCCATTTTCTCNGGTTATNNGNGCAACCGCTTTTTTTATTGCTGGATGTGCTGCTTATTTCAGTGTCCGCGGGATTGCCCTTACTTTTGTGCAGTTAGTACCTTCACCATTCCAATCATGCTGATGGCATCGAGCCTTGAAATTGGTAAGCTTGTTGNCGCATCTTTCCTTTATCGGGATCGGAAATCTTCAAATACAAGATTAAGGATTTATTTATCCCTGGCCGTTCTTTTGCTCATCGGTATTACCTCTGCCGGCATCTATGGCTACTTGTCTCAAGCATTCGAGCAAACCCTAAGCCAAGTGGATGGCTATGAAAGTGAAATNTCCAGCCTGCAGCGTCAGCAAGGTGAATTTGATCGCCTTATTCAAGCTTATCAAGCATCGGGCCAGGGAGGATCCGTACTTCGGGAGGAGAAGCAAGGAGTCGAAAGTGCAAGGCCTGACTGAAGTGAAGAATTCTATACCAAACTCGGTTGTTTTGATCCTGCTTTTTATTCTTTCAGCTTTGCTGATAGGTCAATTTAGCTCCTTGATGCATGAAATCTTTGGATTTTTNGATTTTATTCCACGGTGGATGGAATAAAGAATTCTTATTTAAAGGAGTAAACCAGCCTGATGTAGTATTTGAGGTCTAATTCCTCCTTCAATTCCGCGGGGGTTGAGTTGTAAGTCCCTGCCAGCCCGGATCGGACATTCCAGTCAATTTCCTTACTCAAGGGGAAAACAATGGCCGTATCCTTGGAGATTAGATAATCATCAAAATCATTCAAGCTTGGCACGAATGTAAAATCACTCTCAAGGGCGAGAGCATCCTTAATGTTGTGGGAATATTCAAGTCCGAGGTCAATCGCCGGATCACTGAGGTCATCACTGGANGAAGAGCCTGATTTTTCATACCGAAAAGCCATACCAGAGCGGACTGCCACTTGATACTCCTGCTCGTCGATCCAGGAATATTTCAATCCAAGTGCGGAGGTTGCTCTCAAATCAATTTCTTCCAGTCGATCATTTTCCAAATCTGTTTTGGCATACCAAGCGAGGGCATCAAAAAACCTGGAATCATATTCGATCCCAAATTTGGTTTCATCTACAATCGGAGTATTTTTTTTGTCCGCTTTATTGTAAGACAGGTATAAATCGTAACCCCGCAACTTATTCCCCAAGGCACTATCCAGTCGAATCCCTAAACCAAAATTTTCACTATTGCCAGAAGAGCCGGTTAAATCAAAGCCAAGCGAGTGCTTCCACTTGAGCAGTAGAGATTCTGCCTTACTTTGGGCCAAGAGGATCAGGGGATCATCTGCATCTTCGGGCCAGAGATGCCTAACCTTCGGTAGTGAAAACTTTTCCTCCTGCTCCCCAATGGTAAAATTTCCATCTTGATTAAAATTCATTCGTCCCTTGAAGGTTCGGTTATCTTCCATTCTGAATGCCACTTCATTTTCGGTTGAAATAGATTCAATCTGGGTTTCTGGAATTTTAATTTTGCCCGAAAAATCAGTTTTGAGAGATAAGTTTCCATCATCCATTCCCAAGATCAACCCACGCAATATGGAACCATCCAAGGTTCTGACTTCGTCTGCCCCGAGGTTTGTAGAAAAAAGGCAGCTTATAGCTAGGAGCAATCTATTCATTTTTATTTTCATCCTGGAGGCCAATTCAGTTTTCTTCCACCTAGGAGATGGACATGTAAATGAGGTACACTTTCACCCCCATTCGGGCCATTATTGATCACCATGCGGAAGCCATCCTCTAAGTTTTCTTCGACCGCTATTTTTTGAGCAATCAACAACAGCTTGCCCAATAATGGTCCATCCTCTTGCTCCGCGTATGCGACTCGAGGAATTAATTTTTTGGGGATGATTAGAACATGAACCGGTGCCTGTGGTTCAATATCCCGAATCGCAATACAAGCATCATCTTCATGAAGAATGTCAGCGGGTATTTCCCGGGCGATAATTTTCTGAAATAAGGTTGTCATCATTGATTTATTTCAAACTTTATTTTGCGGACCAGATTCTTAAGGAGTAGAGATAAAAGTCTTCCAGTGCCGCTTCGTCTTTCAAGTTTACTTCAAGCAATCCAGTATTTTTTTCAAGTTTGTCGATCACTCGGGCAAACCTTTCAGCGAGCTTGCTCATTTCCTCCGCGGTTTTTCCAGTTTTGACCACGATTGATCTGGTGAACTCAGCAACTTCGCGAAGAAATTGAGAACGAATACTTTTTCGAATGCCTGTTTCAAAAGCATCTTTCTCCTTATCTTCCATTTCTGTAACCAGGGATTTTATTGCAGCCTTGCATTCCTGTTCTGATTTCCCCCGGATTATTTTGAGTAGGTCTGCGGTTAATCCATAGGCTGCAAAAATNGGAGTCACCCGATCCCTCGCCAGGGATGAACGATCAAGAAGGGAAGAGANCCACCTTTCATACTTTTCTTTCCAGAGTATCCAATCTTCATCCTTTCTTGGTTGATAATTGGATCCAAGACGCACCGAAAGGCACCTACTCTTAATCGTCGGAAGCATCGAGTTTGGTCGGGTAGTAAGAAGCATCAGGTAGGTATCNGGGGGGGGTTCCTCGAGAGTCTTNAGGAAAGCATTCGCTGCNTCTTTTCTCATTCTGTCTGCCTCGTGGATNACCGCAACTTTGGCACCTCCCTGGTTTGAAGTGCGATACAAGTCTGAGATCATGGAGCGGGTCTTTTCGACCGTAATAATCCGCATTTTACCGCTCGGACGAAGATGAAATAAATCAGGATGCTCTTTGCTGCCTTCCTGCATATTCAAGACTACTTTCTGAAGCTCAAAGGCNTGGTCACGAACCGAATCAATGGGATCTCCCTGGAAGATCAAACCATGATGGAGCCTTCCTTCGGAAAATCGGTTCAGTAAGGCAAGGTTAGGATTTCGGTCTTGATCCCGATGCACAACTCTTAGTCTTCAGCAAAAAAACGAGAATGAATTTCGTTCCAGATAAGAATCTCAATGTCATCTGCTTCTCCAAGCCCGTCCACAACGAAAAAGCGATCGGGGAGACTGCGAGCAAGATGAAGGTATCCCTCTCGGACTTTTCCATAAAATTCGACATTTTCTTGCTCCATTCGATCTGGCATATCGGAAACTCGATGCTTGATTCGTTCCAAACCAATTTCCGCGGGCACATCTAAAACCACGGTCAGATCGGGTACCACTTCTCCCACCGCAAAAGCATTAATTTGAGTGATTGGATCATCTGCGATTTGACGGGCAACTCCTTGATAAACCGTGGTTGAATCTAAAAAACGATCACAGAGGACAATTTTTCCATCCTGAACAGATGGGAAAATGATTTCCCGAACCAGTTGTGCCCGGCTTGCAGCAAAGAGGAGCAGTTCAGTTTCAGGAAAAATATTCTTGGAAGAGTCGGCATGCATCAGAAGGTGTCGAATATCTTCTCCAATTACCGTGCCACCCGGTTCGCGGGTAACGACGACTTCACGGTGATCGATTTCTTCCATCCGATCCGCCAATCGTCGTATTTGCGTTGATTTTCCACACCCTTCGGAACCTTCGAAGGAAATTAGAATTCCAGTTTCATGACTCATAAATTTAAATAATGGTTGCTTGCTTAAGAAGTTCAATAACTTGGCTGGTGCTGGGGCTTTGGGCCGTGCGCACATAATGGCCGGAGGTACAGGTAGCCAGGGCCAGGGAGGTAAGAGGGGAAAAGCCACAAAGGCGAGCGGTAGAGAAACCTGCATTGAAGTGGTCTCCCGCACCCGTGGTAATTTTTGGATTCTCGGTAAAAGGTCCCTCCGACCACCATTCCCCATCTCTGGTTGCGCAAGCAGCGGACTCGATGGGGTGAACCACCACACAAGAGATATCTAATTTTCTTCTGATTTCTTTGGCTATTCTTTTGAGGGATTCCTCATCTTTATCCCCTCCATTTAAGCCCAAGGTTTCGCATACCTGCAGAGCCTCATTATAATTGAGTCCAAGGGTAGCCTCAGCATGAGCTTGGAAGCGGCTAATAACCTGTAAGACTTCAAAAATATCGTCTTTGGATCTTTTGGCCGGATCGGTAAGATCAAAAAAGAAAGAACGGGTGTCACGGGGAGGAAGGTTGGGCAGAACCCGGTCCACTAACTCGACCAAAATGGAGGTCATCTTTGGTATCATGGTCCAATTCACAATCGAGACGACATCTGCGTTGGCCATCATTTCCAAAAATTTACCCTCTTCACAACACTCCATAATTCGGGCGAAATCAATTTCTTCCAAACTTCTCGTATTCCCAAACATTAATTTTCCATCCTTGAACTCCAATGCGGTGGTAATACCGGGCTCAGTTAGGGATACGGCCTCTGTTTTTTTGGCAAACTCTTCAAATACCGGCTGGATAGCAGGATGACCCAGTGCACCCACATAACGAACCTTNAAACCGAGAGAAAGCATGGCATTTGCCATGATGGGGCCGTTCCCACCTAATTTTTCGAAACGAGGAAAAAGTTCGAGGTTTGCACTCTTGCCCGCAGCAGCGGAAATTCTTTCACCTAAATCGGCAATGGTTTCAATGGCATCAAAGTTTCCGGCCAGGCCATGTCTTTTATCGACCGGAGTAACAATTTTATCGACGAATCCATCCAAACCGACCACGGATGACTTCCCTGTGGTCGAAAATGCTTTCTGATTAATTTCCGTAATGATTTTTTCTGAAATCCGCATGATTGATCTTGCCTAAATTTGTTTCCAAGTGGGGGCAAACTTAATCGGAGGAAANAAAGAAGATGTTGGTCAGTATTNGTTTTTCATTGATTTCACTTCTTTAAATGTAGAGAAAGAAATTGTGGTGTTTGAATAAAGGAAAATTATGAGTGTGGGAAATAGTTTGGATGTACTGAGCCTTGAGCTCCTGGCGGATTCTGGATTAATCGATTATTTCATCGATTCCAATATGGCGGGCAAGGGGGTTATTTTCNTTTTGGGGATCATGAATTGTTATGCTCTCAGCCTGATGTGGTCTAAATATCAGGAACTCAAAAAGGCTGCGGTCAACAACGCTCGGGATGAAAAGAGGATCAATGATCTTCCCTCAATCTATGATTATGACGATGCTCTTTTCGCAGGAGAAGGGAGCCCTTACCTCGTTCTCTGTTCCCGAGCCATGGAAGCGGCAAGAAGAACAAAATCAACCGGTGAGGTTCGAATGAATTATGTCGAAAATGCAATTCGTCGGGCTTTAGCAGAAGTCGGGGATCGATATGAAGGAAAAATGTACTGGTTGGCCACCATTGTATCCGGGGCCCCTTTTTTAGGGCTGCTTGGAACGGTTTGGGGAGTAATGGATGCGTTTGGTACGATGGAAAGTGGTGGGGCAACCATTGAGCACTTAGCCCCGGGAGTTTCAGGAGCCTTGCTTACCACAGTCGCCGCTCTTTGTGTCGCGATTCCAATTGTTTTTGCCTACAATGGACTGCTTGGAAAGGCTCGTGGGGAGATGACCAAGCTCGAAAACTTTGCCAGTAATCTGGCTGATCGAATTGAGTTAGAGAAAAACGCCTAATTTCCGCGCAAATGGCTAGAGATTTTAAAAGAGAGAATAAATTGGCGGTTATCTCCGATCTAAATGTAACCCCACTGATTGACTTGGCTTTTTCTCTTTTGATCATTTTTATGATCACCACACCTGTCATTGAGCAGTACAATCGGATCGATTTACCCGACCAAGCTTCCAGCGAAAATCAGCCTCCTCCGCAAGTGGATGATCAATTTATCACCATCGATGCGGAGGGATCTTACCATTGGGGACAGGATAAAGTGAGTAAAGTAGAACTAGAGGAAAGATTGGACGAAGTCGCTCTTGGAGATGGCGAGCAACCGGTTATTCATATTCGCGGGGATCGATCCCTTAGGTACCAAAAGATATTTGATGTCATCAATATGCTAAAAGCTCGAAACCTTACAAAACTGAGCTTGGATACCAAGGCAATTTGAGGAAAGCGGGGAAGAGAATTATACTTACTCCTTCCTCCGGTTCATGTTAGAATCGAAACCATGGTGAACGAAGATAGACGATTACAAGCAACCACCCGGCTCCAAGATAAACTTGGAGATCGGGTTAGGACTGATTCGTCTGAACTATTCCATGCCAGTTATGACGGACTAAAAATACAGGGCAGTGCGAGTGCATGCATTGTAGTGGATCACACCAAGCAAGTGGGTGAAGTTTTGAAGTTGGCCAATGAATTTCAGGTTCCAGTTACCACCAAGGGTGCTGGTTCCAGTTTGACTGGTGGAGCAACCCCCATCCAGGGAGGTTGGGTTCTGGATCTTTCCAAATTAAATCACCTCGAACTGGATGAAAAAAATAGGATCGCTCGTTGTGGACCCGGAGTGGTTGTATCTAATCTCCAATCGGAAGCCGAGAAACTTGGCTTATTCTATCCACCTGATCCGTCCTCCAAAGACTTTTGTACCATTGGTGGAAATGTTGCTTGCAATGCAGGTGGATTGAGATGCGTAAAATACGGAGTTACCCGGGACTATGTCCTCGCGCTTTCTGGATATATGGCCAACGGCGATCAGGTCACATGGGGCAGGGCGACTCGAAAATTTGCCACAGCCTACAATGTTCGGGACTTATGGATTGGAAGTGAAGGAACCTTAGGTGTCGTCACTGAAATCACGCTTCGTCTGGTTGAAAAACCTCTTTACCGNACTACTTTCCTCGGGGCTTTTGCGAGCGATGAATTAGCCTTATCCGCTCCCCTTGCCTTATCGGAGTTGAGGATTCGTCCATCTATTTTGGAATATATGGATAAATGGACCATCAACTGCCTGCAGGACTACACCAGGGTGCAGGTATTTGAAGGTTTGGCAGCGAATCCAATGTTGTTGATTGAATTGGATGGAAGTGAGACCGAGGTAAGCCGGCAATCTGGAATTCTTACCGATTGGCTTAGCAAGCACTCCCTTGCTTTTCGGGTTGCTGAAAGGGAAGAGGAAGCGGAAAACCTTTGGCAAGTTCGTCGGCAAGGTTCATCGGCAATGAAAAAGCTAGCTAGNACTAAATTAAATGAGGATGTGGTGGTTCCTCTGGATCAGCAAGTGGATCTGGTACGCTTCGTGGAAAGCTTGAGACATCAATTTAATTTAAAGATTGGAGTCTTTGGACATTGTGGNGATGGAAACCTCCATGTTAATTTCATGTATAATGAGGATGACGAGGAAGAAACAACTCGTTCCGTTGAGGCTCTGACCTCACTCATGAAAAAAGTAATTGAATTGGGTGGTGCGATCAGTGGGGAGCACGGAGTTGGTCTGGCAAAAACTCCATTCGTTCGAGATCAATTCAATCAGGCGGAATGGGAGGTTATGAAATCAATCAAACAAAGCCTTGATCCAAAGGGAATTCTTAACCCCGGCAAAATCTTTCAAATTTTTAAACCTTGGGAAAAGGAAAAACTAAAGGTTGACCTTCACTGGGAGAAATAACAAAAAATTCATCTACTATGAAACCCTTCAATATTCTTTTCATTCTATTTATAACTTTAGCAATCGGAACACACCAGCCATTTGCCCAAGCTCCTTCCGCATCTTATTCATGGACCGATACCGAAGGTAGAACCCTGCAAGCATCTTTCGTCAAATTGGAAGGTACCCTTCTTACCATCCGNATGAACGGACAGGATTTCCCCCTCGATCTTTCTTACTTCAGTCCNCAATCTCAAAACTTAGCCAGGCAACTTGCGGCCGCGGCTACCCCGGCACCCANANCTCCGGCCCCGGCTCCNGCACCCGTGGTCCCCAAACCGGCTCCCAAACCGGCTGCACCGGCCAAGCCAAAGTTACCCAAAATATTAAATGATGATTCTGCCTTGGAAGCGGAACATGAATGGAGAAGTGTGGACGGACGTACCATTTTTGCCAAATTCTCTTCCATCGATGGGGAGGACCTGAATGTTTTGATGAGTGGTGGCCGAATTGAACAAACCATTCCTCTGAATCGACTCTCGGATGCTTCGGTAGCTCAAGCAAAAAAATTACAGGGGATTGTAAACAAGAAAAATCAAGCTCGGGCCAAACTGGCCAAGGAAAGAAAAAACATGAAAATCCCGGAACTTCAGCCCGAAGACCTCAAAAGGTATCTNGACTGGACCAGTTCGGACGGTAATAAAATTGAAGCCGCCTTTGTCGATACAAGCGAGCAAGCAGTGACTGTTCTGATGAAGCGTAGCCCGGATCGTCCCGTTGAAATTCCATGGGAACGTTTAAGTCTTGAGTCCCAAGCTATGGCTGCTGGACTGAAAAAGCTAAAGATAAAACTGACCCCGAAAGCTCCCCGACTGGGTCCCTATGTTGCGGGAACTAGGGATGATGAGGGTTTATTGAAATCCGAAGCCAGGCTTCCTCGTTATCTCGATGGCAAGTGGAAAAATTACAACACCGTCTTGGAAAGTGCAGTCTACGATGTGGCACTTAGTGCGAATGGTAAACATGTTAGTTTATGGCTCAAAGATGCCTCGGATGATGAAAATACTGCTGAAGGAGAACGGGCAGATCGTCGCCCCTTACAAATTCATTTTAGGGCCTGGTATGATCCATCTCCCGAATCTAAAAATTGGGACTGGAGAGATCGAAGGATTGCATCCTTTAAAAGCCCACCCCAAGTCTCTGCAGACCGGGAAAAGACCACGGTTACCGGNACCCTGGAAAATGGGGCAACTTTTGAATATAACCTAGAGATTTCTCACCGTGGGCTAAGCTTTTGGGGAAAGATTAATGAAAGTAGATCTGAAAAGTATCCGACCACTTTTACCATAGCCTTTTACTCCCCCAATTTTATTCCCAATGTTACCAATATGTCCCTTAAGGAAATTGAGCCATTGGTTGGAACTGGCGTGATGTACTTAGACCCACTTGAATCAAAAAGGCAGAAGATTGACATGATGGATAAATGGACGGATGTCTTAGGAAAAGCAAAAGGAACCGATTGGAATCCGATTAAGTCCGCTGAGTTCATGGGCACTCCTTTTGGAGCACACAAAATTAAAGTTACCCCATCCAGTACCCGTGGAATGTATTTTACCTGGGGGAAAGGATACAGTGGAGTTTTTCCTTTTCAGGGTATTCATCTTTCTCACCGTACCGAAGATGCATACAATGCTCGCCGGCAGAAAAACTTTGACGATTTTAAGGACAGGTTGGAGATTTCCAAAAGTAAAAGACTCCAGGTAAATATCTCACGTGGGCGAGGCTAAGAGGCTACACTTCGCTCTTTTGGTCTTTGGACCATTTGTTTTAAATTTTCTCGTTGCCTCGGACTCTGTCCGGGTGGCCTCCATCAATGTGCAAAATTACCTTCTCATGGACCGATGGATTGATGGAAGGTGGAAAAGGGACTACCCCAAGCCAGAAAAAGAAAAACGTGCTTTGCGCTCGATGATCAATCAAGTGGATCCAGATGTCCTCCTCATTCAGGAAATGGGGGACCTTCCTTTTCTTAATGAGTTATGGATGGATTTGAATGTTACGGACGGNGCTCAGTTTCATTACTCTTCTTGGATGCAAGGATCTTATGAGGAGGAAGAAAGGCATTTGGCGGTCCTCTCCAAAATCCCTTTTCTGTCTATAAGTAAGCATTCCGATATTAGCTTTAATTATTTTGGGGAGCTTACCAAACCAAGTCGAGGCCTGCTGGAGCTTCGTTTTTCCAGCAATCAACAAGTATGGACCCTTTTCAATTTACATTTGAAAAGTAAGTGGACCGAGCGGNAGGATGACCCGGAGGCAAATATCAGAAGAGAAAAAGAAGCCCGGGCCATGCGTGATTTTATTCGAAGAAAATATCCCCCGGGCACCAACCCTTTATATATTGTCGCTGGTGATTTTAANGATCACAGAAATANGGCCGCTCTGCGAAGGTTTACTCAAGTCAACGATACGGAGCTGACATGGATGTTACCCTGCGAAGATCAAAATCGACATTTCTGGACTCATTACTATGCCAAGCAAGATAGTTATGCCCGCTTGGATTATCTCTTGATTACACCCGCTATGAAAAATTTTTACCGGTCTGATTCTGCAAAAATTTATGACGGTTACCATACCCTGCTGGCCTCCGACCATCGAATGGTTTACGCAGATTTCGACTTTTAATAAAAGTGCAGGTCCGTTGTGGTGATTCCCTGCCGGCACGGTCCTATGCTCTCAAAACGAATTACTTTCTTAGCATTGGAAATTTTCCTGATTTTGGGATAGCGCCATGAATCATCGACTAAAATAAAGCCTTTCGGATTGATCCATTCTTCTGCTCTTTTGAAACATATTTCTCTCGCGCTCCATGTCATTTCCGGACCAAAAGAATCTTCACCATCGACGACAATGAAATCGAATTTCTCGGACAGAGCATTAAGGTAATCTGAATTTTGAAACTGACTCTCACTGGCAAGATTAGTCTCCCTTAAAAGAACCGAAACATTTTGGATTGATTTTTTATCCAATGCATCAAGGACTAATTTAAGCCATTTTTCATTATTTTCAATGGATACCACCTTTTGACATAACCTAGAGAGAAAAACGGTAGAGCCTCCAGACCCCCACTCAAAAACCTTCGTGCTNGAATGAAGATTTTTTTTTACCCAATCAATCGATTCGTAGGCCCACCAGGGCAGACTTTTTTCAAGTGGACTTTTGGAGAAGTAGCAATCTCTTAGATAGCGAGGAAAAAACCAAGGATTTCGAATTAAATAGAGTAAAACAAGCTGAATTCTTCTCGGATTGGACAAATACATATAACTTTAGGTTTTGGACCAAAGCTTTTTAGTTTCAATCATTTCAACCACAGACGCTGGCAGGCTTTTTTTCCATCCCTCCGCTCGGTTTCGTACNTGGTCTAAAATATCTCTGGAGAAAAACTGCATATTTTCCCGGTTCCAGGATTCGATGGATACCAAAAATCCGTTTTCCCGGACATATTTGTAGAGGTTTCGAAGATTTTGGGCAACCAGTAGGTTATCAATCGTAACCAATCCATCCTCATCCCCAATGGTCTCCACATTATCTCCACGACCAATTTGTTTCCGGTAGCGCTCGAAATTTTCTTGTTCGATGGGATAGGCATAGATCTTTACATTGTCTTTGAATAAAATTCCAAAGGCTTCAAGGATTCCACCATCTAGTTTGGAATAATATTCTTCCTTGAAGATATCGGCTAAGTTGTTCAAGCCCATCACCAATCCAATGGGCTTGTTAATGTGTCTCCTTAAAAACGCGGATAAGCGAAAGTATTCAAAATAATTAGAAACCAACACGCCGTAACCGCAGGCATTAATCACTTCGATTCGGGCCAGGAAATCATTGTGATCAATATCTCCTTCAGTGAGAAGATTACCCAAGGTAAGTTCCATAAAAACTTCCACATTTTCCTCTTCTACATCTTCGCGATTGACGAATTGAGATTTGGCGTTTTCCAGCATGTCCAGATTTACTTGGGTAACCGGGCGGAAACTTCCCCGCTCAATCAAGCAGGCATTTTTATAGAGCTTTTCTGCGGCTTGTACCACAAAACCCTGCCGATCAAACATAATGGCATCTGATAAACCATTTTCTACCAGTTGTAAGCAGAGGATTCGATTATCGATTTTATCAAATTGAGGACCATTGAACTCGAGCATATCAACTTCAACCCGTTCCTTTCCGATATCATCGATCAGGCTGGAAATGAAATCATTTGGGTTTTCAGTAAGGTGGAATGCACCATAAACCAGATTGACTCCAAGGATTCCAATTGCTTCCTGTTGTAAGCGATTTTCTTGGTCCAACATTCGGACATGGAGGATGATATCATGAAAGGCACCCTTGGGATCAAGTTGGAATCGAACCCCCATCCAGCCATGGCACTCGTTCGTTTTTTGATAATTTAAAGCAGAAACGGTGTTGGCAAAGGCAAAGAAATTAGTCTCGGATCCACGCACTTCAAGAAGTCTTTTTTCCAGCAGTCCATATTCATGTGCCATCATTTGTACAAGCCGCTTACGGGATACATAGCGTCCCGCCTCTCCATAAATAGCATCGCTGAATTTCATGTCATAAGCGGACATGGTCTTTGCCACCGTTCCAGCTGCACCACCTGCTTGAAAGAAGTGACGGGCTACCTCTTGCCCCGCACCAATTTCTGCAAAAGTTCCATACTTGCTGGAATCTAAATTAATCCGAAGGGCTTTCCGTTCAACTGATAGTTCTTCGTTACTCATCAGGGGCTAACTTGCGCTCTTTTTCATCTCAGGCAAAGTTTTTCTTCGACGAAAGTGAAAAAGCAATGTTTTTTGTATACTCTAATGAAATCATTTTTGAAGGATATTCTTAAACGAATGGCAGTTACTTTGGTGTCGAGTATTTTATTTGCCATCCTTTCCATCTTCCTGATCGGTGCCCTGATCTCATCCCTGGTCGAAGACGTTGAACCCAAGCATGTTGCCGATTCCATCTTGACCCTTGACTTGAGTATGAACCTTACCGATCGCCCCGGTGGTTTTCGGCTTGAGGACCTTACCCGCCAGGCACTGACAGAGGAAACGACCCCACCCCAACTGCATCTATGGGAAGTGCTTAAGGCCTTAGAAAAAGCGAAGGAAGACCCCAAGGTGGAAGCACTCTTTATTCGGGGAGGTTTTTTACCTTCGGGCTACGGTTGTGGATATGCAACCATTCATGAATTACTCAAAGGAATTGAGGACTTCAAGACTTCCAAAAAGCCTGTGGTTGGATATGTCCGTAATCCTTCCCAGTTGGATTACTTGGTTTATTCCACTTGCGATCAGCTCAGTATTGATCCAAGTGGGANTGTAATTCTGAACGGTCTTGCCAGCCAATCGATGTTTCTGGGGGAAGCATTGGATAAATATGGAATCGGGATGCAAGTCGTCCGAACTGGGGATTTCAAGGGAGCAGTTGAACCTTTTACCTCCACTGAATTCAGTCCGGAAAACCGGGAACAAATTAACCGCCTGATCCGTGCCCGCTGGCGGGATTTTCTCACTACGGTATCACAAAATCGTAGCATGGAATTTAACAGCCTCAAGGAGATGTTGGAGGAAAACTTTCTATACCGGGCTGAAGTTGCAGTGGCCGCTGGTTTGGTAGATGACATGGTTCCCTATGATCAAATGATTGACCGCTTGGTTGAACTGGGTTCTCCGGATGAAGAATATGGATTCAATGAGATTGCATTGATTGAGTATCTGGATCGCCCGGATTCAAGCAAAGCGATCACCGAGAGCTTGATGGAAGGTACTCCCAAAGTACAGGTAGTTTATGTGGAGGGCTCGATTGTCGATGGATGGGGAGATGACGGCAATATGGTCGGAGGGCATGAAATTGCTTCCCGTTTACGTNAGGCTCGGGCAAATGAGGACTGTAAGGCCATCGTTCTNCGGGTCAATAGTCCGGGGGGGAGTGTTTCCGGCTCGGATGCGATCCTTCAGGAAATTCGCCGGGTAAGAAGTGAGAATATTCCCTTTGTGGTCTCCATNGGCTCGGTTGCCGCTTCCGGCGGTTATTGGATTTCAACGGAATGTGACCATTTACTTGCCTCGGAACAGACCATAACTGGATCCATTGGAGTTTTTGGTCTTTTGCCCAACTTGAAGAACTTTGCCGCTGGATATGGGATCTATTGGGATGCCGTGAAAACCCATGAGCATTCGGATGTAATGACTTTAGCTCGTCCTAAAACGGAAACTGAAATTAAGATGATTCAAGATTATGTGGATGATATTTATGGTAAGTTCATCAAGCTGGTTGCCAATTCTAGAAATTTGGATGATAAAAAAGTCAATCGAATCGCAGAGGGTAGGGTATGGACCGGCTTGGACGCTAAAAGAATTGGTCTGGTCGATGAATTTGGCGGCCTTCAGGACGCGATTGAAAAAGCGGCTGAATTGGCCAAGCTCGACCCGGGTTATGGAGTCGAGGAAATTCCAGCCGTCGAAACCCCGATGCAGGCATTGGAGGAAATTTTTGCGGTATCCTCAAACCTCAATAACAAAACAACCCCAGGCTCCGGTGATGTACTGGGCCAGATAACCCAGGAGATGAAGCGATCCTTATCACTTCTTGAAGTTCTCAACGATCCCCGCCATGCTTATGGGATTCTTCCTTGGTATCGTCGGGGGTTTGGCTTTGTTGATTGATACATCTCACTCTTTAAATAATTTACACTTTTGATCATGAATAAAGAAATCACACTGCAAAAGAATTGCGTAGCTACCATTATCCCTGCCGGAGATGAAATTACCTTGGCAGAGGGGGCCACTTTTTCCATTGCCCAATCTTTGGGTGGATCCGTAACTCTTCGGGACNCCAANGGGATGTATCGGGTAGGGGAGAATTCCCTCGATGCTCTTGGGGAAGAAATTAAAAAGGAAGTGCTTGGTTCCAAAGAACCAACCAAAGACCAAGGTCCTTTNAGCGAAGAANTAGTCTGGGAAGCGATGCGTGGTTGCTATGATCCTGAGATTCCNGTGAATATTGTCGACCTTGGCTTAATNTACGACTTGCAAATCGAAGATGGGGAGCAGGGGAAACAAGTGGCAGTAAAGATGACGCTTACCGCTCAGGGTTGTGGAATGGGTCCNGTTATTGCCGACGATGCCAAACAAAGAATTCTTGCCTTGCAAGAGGTGGATACGGCTGAAGTCGAGATTGTCTGGGATCCAATTTGGAACCCACGGATGATTTCCGAGGAAGGAAAAAAGGTTCTTGGCTTGGAATAGCTTGAGGCATTCAACCTCTTATATCATAGCAATGGACCAATTCTTGATCCCGGAGGTATAACTTTCCGTTGGAGACAACCGGATGGGTCCAGACCTTACCCCTTGAACTTCTTTGTTTTGTCTGGGGAGTAATGGTAAATTCTCCCTTTGATTTCCAACCCGTAGGATTGGCATCGATGAGAACGACCCTTCCATCGCTCTCGCCTAGGCAATAAAATCGATTGTCAGCGTACGCGATTGCACCTTTCCCCAAAGCCTTCTTTTCATTCCATTTTAATTCCCCGCTTTTAAAGTCCTGACAAACCCAACCATATCCATCCGAGTAGCCGTAAAGGAATTTACCATGCTTAATTACGCCACCATGATGGTTTTTCATGTATTTGTTTTCATAGACATCATTGACTCCACCCGGGCTGAGTTTCACTAATTTACAGCCCACACCGTATCCCGTGGCAATGAATACATGACCATCGTCATGAATGGGGGTGGGGATAACTGCAGTTCTCCCAGTCCAAGGAGATTTCCAGGATAGCTTCCCCGTGTCCGCTTCAATCCCGACTAAGTTTTTCATCACCAGTTGAACATACTCCTTTTTTCCACGATTCAAAATTACGATGGGGGAAGAATATTGAGCCGCGTCGGTAAACTCTTTGCTTCGCCAAATTACCTTTCCACTTTCAGCATTCAGGGCTGCGATNGCACCCTGNTCTCCACCNGGCGTACAAATTACTCGTCCNTCATCCAGAAGAACCGATTCTGTGTATCCCCAATTCGGAACTTTTCCTCCCANGTCTTCAACCAGATCAACACTCCAGATTTTTTTTCCTGANTTTGCATCCGCACAAACCAGATTTCCTTTACCCCCAAGAGCATACACTTTTCCATCGGCAATCGTAGGAGTCATTCTGGGCCCGTCCCCCCATCCATTGGTGAGCAGTTCTCCAAGCTTCAAGGACCAAATACTTTTACCGGTGGAAGCATTGAATGCCAGCAGTCGCTCTTCCTTTCCGAATGCTCCCAAGGTGTAAAGCCCACCTTCGGAAACTGAAAAACCGGAATATCCAATACCGGCTTGGTCTGATGACCAAATTTTTTTGGGTCCCCCCTCAGGCCAGGACTGCAATAAGCCCTTTTCTTTGGAAATGCCACTTCTGTCTTCACCTCTCCAGCTTGGCCAATCATTGGCATGGGAGAAAACTGAAAAGCAAAGAAGTGAGAAAAGAATAAAAATATACGAGTTCATGGTAAAACCATTTTTGATTCCTTCGAAATGATCAAGATCAAATCCTGCTCTCAACCCATTTTTATACAAAAAAGGAGCCGGGAAAAGGACCCGGCTCCTTAGGAATAAACGATTAAAATTGAGTTTGAATTATTTCGCCTTGGAGCGAATCTTACCCACTTTTTTCCAGCGTCCGGTTTTAGCCGAGTCCAATACTGCTTCACAAATATATTGGGTTTCCAAGGCATCCCGGAAGTCAGGGCGCAACGGACGCTTTTTGCGGGAGCCATAACCGGCAACGAAGTCAGCAAATTGATTGATGAAACTATGCTCGTATCCAATGTTTAGGCCGGGCACCCACCATTTGTCCATATAAGGATGCTCACCACCGTCGGACACATGGATGGAACGCCATCCTCGGGTCTTCGGNTCTTCCTTATCATGCTCAAAGTATTCAAGGCGATGGAGGTCATGTAAATCCCAGGCAAGTGAACCATCCGCTCCGTTAATTTCCAAAGTGTAAAGAGCTTTGTGACCCCTTGCATATCGGGTGGATTCGAAGATCGCCAGGGAACCGTTGGCAAACTTTGCCAAAAATGCACAAGCGTCATCAATGGTTACCTTTGCTTTCTTTCCAGTTTTGGTATGCACCCGTTCTTTGACAAAAGTCTCGGTCATTGCGCTTACTTCCACAATCGGTCCGTTCAACCAAATGGCAGTATCAATGCAATGGGCAAGTAAGTCCCCGGTTACCCCGCTACCGGCAATCTTTGCATCCAAGCGCCACAAGGCTTCCCCACCTTGAGGAAGATCTTCGCTAATGGTCCAATCTTGAAGGAAGTTGGAACGGTAGTGATAAATTTTACCTAACCTTCCCTCGTCAATCATTTCTTTGGCCATGGTAACCGCAGGAATCCGACGGTAGTTGTACCATACCATATTGGCCACACCTGCTTTTTCGACTTCGCGAACCATTTCTTCGCCCTCCTTACAATTTAAGGCAAGTGGCTTCTCACAAAGAATTGCTTTGCCGGCTTTGGCCGCGGCAGTGGCAATTTCGTGGTGAACATTATTGGGGGCGGCAATGTCAATGACATCGATATCGTCCCGGGCAACCAATTTTTTCCAATCCGTTTCTACTGATTCATAGCCCCATTGTTCGGCAAAGCCTTCGGCTCGTTCTTTATTTCGGGCACAAACCGCAGCTAACTGGGGTTCATATTTTAATTCCGGAAAAAAGTTAGGAACTTTTCGGAAGGCGTTGGAGTGGGTGCGGCCCATAAAGCCATAGCCGATTAATCCGATGCGCAAGGGTTTTTTCTTAGCCATAATGTATAGTAATTCAGTTGGGGGGGGGTGAGTTTAGGACTATGTAGGGGAGGGGTTAAATCGCAAAAAAGCCACATCCCAATGGATATGGCTTTTTTTGTAAAGTTAATAAACTGTAAACTTTAAATCTCTACGGGCTTATAGCCACCTTTGGACTTGAAGTGAAAGATCAAAGCAAGGTAGCAAATCAGCATAAATACAGGAAATATTGCCACGCTGGCCAGAGATCCTTGTTTTCCTTTTTGAATACTTTCTTTCACGACCTCCTGCTTTTCTTCCGCAAGATCTCCTACTTTACCGGCATCAACCGCGGTGTAATCGCCGAGGAAATAAGTACTTTCATTGGAAATCGAAGAGTAAGTTTCAGCGTCGGTAGCTTCTTCAATAGAAGCCTTAACCGAATCCTCGGCCATCTTACCGATCACGGGCCCACCCAGAATTCCAACGGCAAGCATTCCAATTCCAGCAATAGCATTCAGGGTAAGTGCACCTCCTTTAGGACACTGTTCGGAGACCACCCCTAGGGTAGTCGGCCAAAAGAAGGTTTTACCAAACCCATAAAGAGTGGCGAAAATGAAGATCATGGTCAGCCCGGAAGCGGAACTCAGAAGAAAAAGACCTGCAACTGCAAGCACTGCGGAAGTAGCTAATAGTCCCAAAGGTCCAAGAGCATTCACGATTGGCCCAGCGAACCAGAAACGTAAAACCATCATGATTGCAGAGGTGTAGATAAGCACCCAAAGGCCATTGTAACCAGCCGCCTTCATGGGCTCTTCCATGAGACCTGAAATGGCCCCATCTGTGCCCAACTCGGTGGTCGCAAGAGGAATCATGATGATGCACAAGAAAATCAAAATGGGACGGCCAAGGGATCGGCAGTAGAGATAATAGCCGATGGTAGAGACCACGGTTAAGCCGTAAACAATGGTATCACTCCATGCAAANACCATTCCCAGTTGCNTAAAGATNAGATAACCCGCGATCAAGGCCCCAANCGCTCCAAACTCAGCAAGCATTTCTTTGTATGAGGTTCCGGATTCAACNCGCTCGTTGACTGGAAATTCGGCTTTGAGCAACATCACAAGATAAACCACTGCTGGTATGGCGATGACGTAGATTAAGATTCTCCAATCTTCAGCAGCCTGAGCACCCAAAAGAATGGTAAGAATTCCACCAATGACCAAACCACCAGGCCAACCAGCGTGAAGAATATTAAGCCATTTAGTTTTGTCCTTTTTGAACATGGTGGCGACGACCGGGTTAATGAATGCTTCAACCGTTCCGTTGCCAAGACCCAATATCACGGAGCCCCAATAGAGTTTGGTATATGCCGATGCTTGGGCCACCTTAAGGGATTCACCTTCTAATCCTTCTGCAGTAACAACACCATAAGCTTGGAAGGCAAAAAAAGCGTAGGCAGCGTANCANACAAAACTAAAGATCATCGCTGCCCGGTATCCAATATTATCGATGATCAAGCTGAAGACGATGATGCTGATTGCAAATGGCCAAATGCCTGCACCGAATAGTTCCTGAGCTTGCACTTGGTTTAAGCCAAAGGTGCTGGGCCAGAAAGGTTCGGCGTTTACGAGAAATGCTCTCGTAATAAACGCAAAGGCGGTNGTGATGAGGGCGATAAAACACCCCCAAAATAATTTCATATCTGGTTCAGATTCTTGCTTGCTCATATTTTATTTGGGCTGGTTAATTGAAACTTACGGGGTAACAACGATTTTTATATTTTCTCAAATCGTTTACTGATGGCAAGCATGAATCCTGCTACTTTTATGATGGATTATTTTACTTTTTAGCCTTTTTTGCCCAACTGTCACGCATGGCAACACTTCGGTTAAGCACAAGGCTACCATTTTCCGCTTGATCAGAATCAATACAGAAATACCCAACTCTTTCCAATTGCATCGGTTCTCCGACTTCGAGATCCTGAACACTTGGCTCGACCAGGGCACTTTCCACGACCTCCAGAGATTCGGGATTGAGGCAATCGACAAAATCTTTCCCATCTTCTCCGTCTTCCGGGTTCGGATTTGAAAAAAGACGGTCGTAAAGATTTACTTTGCAAGCAACTGCAGCCCCCGCGTCCACCCATTGAATGGTACCCTTAACTTTTCTGCCGTCCGGGCTATCTCCTCCTCGGCTTTCTGGATCATAAGTACAAATTAATTCACCAACCTCGCCATTCTCATCTTTGACGACTTCCTTGCAAGTTATGTAATAAGCATACTTTAACCTCACCTCTTTTCCGGGAGCCAAGCGGAAATATTTTTTGGGTGGATCTTCCATGAAGTCATTGCGGTCGATAAATATCTCCCTTGAAAAAGGAATTTTCCGGGTACCTGCATCCTCATCCTCGGGATTATTTACCGCGTCCACCTCTTCGGTTTGACCACTTGGATAATTCTCAATGGTGATCTTCAACGGATTCAATACGCCCAGCCTTCGAACCGCTTTTTTATTCAGGTCGTCCCGCAGGCAATACTCCAGAAGTTCAATTTCAATCACATTTTCCCGTTTTGCCAGGCCGACGCGTTCACAAAAATTCTTGATTGCCTGAGCGGTAAAACCCCGACGGCGCATTCCACTCAATGTAGGCATTCTCGGATCATCCCAGCCTTGGACATGACCTTCCTGAACCAAACGAAGCATTTTTCTTTTGCTCATTACGGTGTAGTTCAGATTCAGGCGGGCAAACTCGATTTGTTGGGGATGATGGATGCCGAGGTTTTCACAGAACCAGTCATAAAGAGGGCGATGGTGTTCAAATTCCAAAGTACAAAGGGAATGAGTAATGCCCTCGATGGAATCCGACTGACCATGTGCGAAATCATAAGACGGATAAATTTTCCAAACGCTTCCAGTCTTTGGATGTTCTTGATCAAGGATGCGGTAAAGTACTGGGTCACGAAGATTAAGATTTGGGGAGCTCATGTCTATCTTAGCCCGCAAGGTTCTGGAACCTTCAGCAAAAGCTCCCTCTTTCATTTGTTGAAAAAGATCGAGGTTTTCTTCTACGGTTCGGTCACGGAAAGGACTTTCCTTGCCCGGTTCGATCAAATTCCCCCGCAGTTC
>NHDN01000017.1 GCA_002171765.1 Verrucomicrobia bacterium TMED60 | reverse complement strand
GACNAAGGATAATCAGATTGTATGCATTCATGACAAAACGACCAAAAGATTGTCCGAGCAAAATTTGGTTGTGGCGGAATCCACTCTTGAGCAATTGAAGACGCTCGATGTNGGNTCATGGAAAAATAGGAAGTATAAAGAGANTCAGATACCCACCATAAGAGAAGTTTTCGCCACTGTTCCGAAAGGNAAAAAAATCTTCGTTGAGGTAAAATGCGGTCCTGAAATCATACCTTATTTAGTCAAAGAAATTCAGAAGTCTGATCTAAAAATGGATCAGGTGCGTTTGATTTGCTTCAACCAAGAAGTAATAAAGGCATTGAAAGAAAGAATGCCTAACTACAAGGCTTATTGGCTCACTGGCTTCAAGAATAAGCATGGGTCCTGGGAACCTTCATTGGAAGAGGTGCTCGGTACTCTTCAAGCTTGTAAAGCGGATGGACTTGATTCGCATCATACGATACCACCGGAGTTTTCCAAAGCTGTTTTAGGTGCGGGATTTGAGTGGCATGCGTGGACCATAAACGATGTGGAAACAGCAAAAAAACTGGCAAAGAGAGATATTTACTCGATCACCACCGATCGGCCGAAACTGATTGGTTCAGGTCTTGATAAGTAGACTTGGTATAGAGTTTAAATTACCCATTTTTACCTTTTTGGATTGGTATTAGAAATATTTTGATTTGAATATTTATACCTATGCGAAATGGAACGAAGTCCTTATTTCTGAAGTTAATGCCTGTAAAACTCTTATCGCCCACTATCGGCTGGTTCTGGAGTTTGCTTATGAGTGTTATTTTTTTGGATGGAGCCAGTTACAAATCTAAACTTCGGGACGATGTTACCCGTCCCTATATAAGCAACGAGTTGTGGCCGAATCCTCAAATGGATTGGCAATTGAAGGGCGGGCAGATGGAGGTTATGATGAGTAAGGTTGGAAAATTGCATGACATCCATCTCCTCACGCATCAATTGCAACCTGAAGAAGGAAGTTTTTCGCAATCTGTTCAATTAAGTTTTAAGGATATCGAACCAAAGAAAATAAAGCGTGCCGGGTTTAAATTTGGAGTGGTCGGAGCCATGCCGGAGGAATACCGTTCTAATTTATTTCAAAGCTCGGGGTATTTGGTTGGTGTAACATCCGAGGGGAAACTTTTTGGTCCAAGTATTGAAAGCAAATCTTCTTTGCCCAAGTCCGTCTTAGAGGATCTTCAATTAACTCTTAAAGTAGAACACAAGGGGGATAGCTTTGATTTTATTCTGGAAGCCAGCAAACGAAGCATTGAGGGTAAAAGCTCGGCTCTCCTGTCTATCAATAAAGCGGTACGATTGAAAAAAGGATTACTGGGTAATCTATGCTTGTTTGCAGATTATGCACAAAATAATCATGCCCCTGCCATTCCTGCTGATATTCATGAATTTCAAACGGATGCAAGTTTTCAGGATTGGCAAATCTCAGGAAACAAAGTGAAAGAGAATCTGGATCAAACTTTTGGCCCGGTTTTGTGGACCCAATACACCCTGCATCGCGGAGTAATGAAAATGACGGCCCAAATTTCACCTCTTGGAAAAAGAAATGAGAAAAAGGCACACCTAGAGCTTTTATTAGAGGGCAAGTGGAAAAGGGTGCAGAGTTCTGCGATTCATGAATATGCCAGTACGGCCCATTTTCGAATGGAAAACTGGAACGATTCGCGGCCAGTTCCTTTCAGAGTGGTTTTTCAAGATGGAAATAAAATGGGAGAATGGAAAGGAACGATCCGTAAAGACCCGAAAAATAAAAAGACTATCAAATTAGCAGCTTTGTCCTGTATGAAAGACGGAGCATTTCCCAATCAATATTTACAGCAAAATGTAATAGCTCAAGATCCGGATATTTTATTTTTTGCCGGCGACCAACTTTACGAAAGCAATGGTGGATATTCAATTGTGCGGGCTTCCAAGATCGAAGATGTNGCCAGGGCTTCCTTAAATTACCTTCCAAAATACTGGATCTTTGGGTGGAGCTTTCGGGATGCAATGAAGGATCGACCATCGATCGTTATTCCTGATGACCATGATGTNTATCACGGAAATATTTGGGGCTTGGGTGGAGGNCCGGTTCCCGAAGGGGGAAGTAAAAATAGCGATGGTGGGTACGCGATGCATCCAGAATGGGTCAGGATGGTGGAGCGTACTCAAGTTTCTAATTTGCCCGATCCATATGACCCAACACCAGTACTCCAAGATATTGGGGTTTATTACACCGATTTTAATTATGGGGGTATTAGCATGGCTGTATTGGAAGATCGGAAATTTAAATCCGGACCAGCGCAAGCAGTGGATAAGGAAAGCCATAAGGGCAGGGTGGACCATGTTCGCGATCCGAATCTTGATCCCATGGTTTTGGACAAACCGGGCTTGAGCTTGTTGGGAAAGAGGCAGGAAAAGTTTTTGGAGAATTGGGCTGGNGATTATCAGGATGCAGCGATGAAAGCGATTCTTTCCCAGTCTCCATTCTGTGCAGTGGCCACTCATCACGGAGGTGGCAAGGACAGCAATATTTTAATTGCGGACTTGGATGCCAATGGATGGCCGCAATCAGGCCGCAACCGGGCGATTGATCTGGCCAGAAAGGCACATGCGGTAATGATTCATGGTGATCAGCATCTAGCTACCGTAGTTCACCACGGCATTGATCAATGGAATGATGCGGGATTTTCATTTGCAGGGGCCGGAATTTTTAACGGATATCCCCGCTTGTGGGCACCGAAGGAAGCGGGGAAAAATCGCCGGGCAGGCTCACCCAAATATACGGGTGAATTTTTGGACGGCTTTCATAATAAGATCAATGTCTGGGCAGCGGCTAATAGAATCGACAAACAGTATCCAGAAAAAATTCAAGGGAAGCCCACGACCATGCTTGAAAAATTAAACAATTCGGCATCCGGATATGGAATTGTAAAATTTCATAAAGATGAACAGGAAATTTCCATGGAAAGCTGGCCAATTTATGAGAATATGACCGCAGATATTTCTAACTATGATACCCATGCAGGTTGGCCAGTCACGGTTACTGTCGACCAGCAATATAACCGTACTCCAATCGGTTTTCTTGCGCCGGTCAAAATGGAGAAGAAGAGTGTTATTGTTCGCTTATTGAAAGAACCCTCCGGTGAATTGGTTTATGCTCGGCGAATAACAAAGGGTACATTCCGTCCCAAAGTTTTTGAGATGGGTAATTATCGAGTTGAAGTGGGAGAGCCTGGAAAATGGAAAACTTTCAAGAATCAGAAGATTCAAAACTGAGAGCGTTAAAACAATGAAGTTGTAGTCGGCCGAAATACAAAATTAGGGGGAGATGCAAAAGGAAAAGTGGTAGATGGTAAGGGACATCAAGTAGTGAACCATTTTTTGAAATTGGATGGCTTGATTGAATTTATGGTTACGCAAGCCGTTAGATTTAATTGAGGTTGGGTAATACGGCTAGACATCTTTCCTGAATATACTATTCCTTGGTTTCTATGAAAACCCTCAACCAATCCTTCCACTTTGCTCAAATCCTTCTTTGGACAATGCTTTTTTGTCTCTTTTCAACGCTCAGTTACGCAGAGACAGAGATTGATTTACTTACATCCAAGACAATTAACTTGAATAAGAACTGGTTGCTCGAAAAAGGGGTACTCACCCCATCCGAAACACCGGGGGGAATCATTTGGTCTAAAGACAAGTTTGGTGATTTTCAGATCAATTTACAGTACAAAACATCGCCAAAAGCAAACAGTGGATTGTTTTTTCGCACAGATCCTAAGAATGCGGTGCAGGGAGGATTTGAAATTCAAATTGCTTCTCCTGGGTTGTATAGCGGAAAACATATTGTCGGATCCCTTTATGATGCTAAGGAACCTACATTGGCAGCAGGAAAACCAGACGGAGAATGGAATGATATGCGTTTGGTCTGCAAAGGGCCATCAATCAAGGTTGTACTCAACGGCAAGAAAGTGATTGATCTAAACATCAACGAATGGAATGTGCCGCAACAAAANCCGGATGGTTCAAAGAACAAATTCANAACAGCCNTGAAGGATCTNCCTCATANCGGCCACATCGGACTGCAGTACCACGGACAACCGATTTGGTTTCGTGACATCAAGATCAAAGGATTGTAAGGGAATGGAATCCTCGAGGCGCTTAATTTACAAACTCTCCCGATTTTAGCCCGATCGCATATTTATTCACACCACATCAATTTGTTTGTCTTTGGCGGGTAGAATATCAATATACAGCAAAGATTATATTGATATAATACAAAATTACTTACATCAACCCGAACGACAAGGAATCAAAATGGCAGAACCTAAAGGACTAAATAAACCCGTAAAATTAAAAGCCGACCTGGCCGCTTTTTTAGGAGCGACTGAATTACCACGCACCGCGATCACCCAAAAGCTTTGGGATTACATAAAATCAAACAAGCTTCAAACGAAGACCGAGAATGGTCAGCCTGAAAATGCGGGTAAGTTCATTGTTGCGGACGCAAAACTTTTAACCGTCTTCAAAAATACCAACGCCACGAGTAAGAGTGGAAAAGTGACCGATTTAAGAAATTTAAAAGAAGGTGAAACCATTAATATGATGCAAATGGCATCTGTGGTTGGAGCTAATATTGAATAACCGTATTTAAACATTGAATACCCGATTTTAGGTCGGGTTAAAAAGCACACTTGTCTCCGGCTAAGTGTGCTTTTTTAGTATTAAGTATTTTCCTTGGCTTTTAGTAAAATTGTTGAACCCAAAAGAATGATCTCCATTTTAAAAATGAAAAGCATCTGTTTTATTATCTCTTTGATTCCTGTGGCCATGGGAGCCTTTATTTGGGGCAGGGATGGATGGAGGTTGGCATTTTGGCAAACCAGTGTGGCCAAAGAAATGGAAGTTCCCATTGTCGAAGGAATGCCTGAACTCGGTACGCAAACTCAAGTGGTTTGGCAGGAACAGTTTATAAGTGGGATTGAAAGTCCCTTGATCGGACTAATACTTAGCCTTTTCTTGTCCCTTGCTTTTATACTTCTGCTTCGAAAAAGAAATGGTTCTTCGGTCTGAGAACAACAAAAGTTTAAAATTTGTATGAATTGGGTAATGCTTTTTTCGATCATGATAGGCCATGCATTCGAGCACTGAAAAGTGGCCGCCCTTTCAAGTAACTTAATCAACAAAAGAAACGGTTCCGTTTTCACGAATCTTCTTCGTGTAGGTTTTATCGTTGAGTTTGTATTTTAGATCAAGGACTTTGATTGTGCCTCCAACCGGGTCTTTGCCGGCTTGTTTATTAATCATTACAAAATCGTACTGTCACGAATCCAGTTGTTTCTGCAGTGCCTTACGAACATCTATTTGGCGTTGAGGATTTCCATCCTGTCCATAGAGTGCACTTATCAGTTCGATCTGAAGCTTTTTTAAGGAGCGAAAAATTTACATTTCCTGTCGCCTCCAGAGACAAAATATGCGATAAATGCTTTTAGTTCCTCGGCATTCATCGAATTAATTAGACTTCCACGCATCATGGAAAGCTTGGAAGCCTTCTTAGATTTAAAGCTGAAATATCTTTTTAAAAAAAGCGTCCTTACTGAGCCTTGCTACCTCGTCCCCTCTAATTTGCAAGTAACAGTCAATTCCGACGGTCTTACATTTCTCTTCAAGTAAGAGCCCAAATCCGGCGTGATGAATTCCGTCTCCCTCAATCACTGGAACAGCGGCGGGCTTTTTATAACTTAAAAATACGGGAGGGTCATCTTTGGAGACATGGGTAATGGGGGAGCATTCCAGAGAGAGTGCTTGGTATTGTCCCCAGTTTTCCATGAGGTCTTCAATACTTTTAGCCCCCACGGTTTTCCAAATCATTCCATGCTGAATGCAAGCGGGACCAATCTTCTTTTCGAGAAGAAAAGGATCCAGAGTTGTTTGCCCGCCCATCGCAAGAGCTCCGCAAACCCGTGAAGATTGACGAAGAACTGGATCATCACTCTTTGGGTTGGCCATGTCATCATGGTAAGCAAGCCACATGCTCGAAGCGGCCCCAGCCGAACCACCGGTCACAGCGATACGTTTGGGGTCAATCTTCCATTCCACTGCCTTAGTGCGCAAAAATTGAATAGCCCGGGCAGCGTCGTGCACTGCCGCAGGCAGGAGTTCAACACCGGCCAGACGATAGTCAATCGAAGCAAAGCTGTATCCTTTTTTTAATTCATTTGCATTTGCGGTTTCAAGCTTCTTTCCACCAAGCCAACCCCCACCATGAATATGGACCAGTAAAGGCGCAGGTTTTGGGGACTCAATTTTCCAAAAGTTTAGGGTCATATCCTGATGAGGACCATAGGATACATTCTTGAAAGAGGGCTCGATCTTTTGGCCAAGCAAGGAGGCGTGGGTTAGAAAGAGGAGGCAGCTAAGCTTTCTTAATTTCATTTCTATTTTTGGGCTATGTAAATTTGATCTGAATCCCAGTCAATGTGATTTAAATCCGCATTTTGAATGTCGATTTCGGATGGGTAAGAGAAAGGGCATATTTCAATGGTCGAGGACTCAGGCATGGATAAGTTGAGATGAGAGAGCCATCTTTTAGCCCGTTTAATTTGATCGGCCTGAGAACTTTCCAGAGAGTCAACGCCGGTCATATTTTTAACCGGAGAGAATTCTTCGAGACGATCCGCTTCTAAAATNANNGGNTTTNTNGCNANGGGNAGGGCGTCAAAAACGAAAGTCTCGAATTTAACCGCATTGGGNTCGGCAGGATTGATTAAGTCGCCGTTATGATTAANNAATGCGACCTTTTTTTCNGCCCGATGATANGGCAGTTTANTTTCGCCACTGGCAAATTGTTCAATGAAATCACGGCGAAGAACATGAATGGCTGGACTTCCTGCCCGGTATTTGATTCGTCCATCCTCTTCTTTTTCAAGGGCTTTTTCCTCAGGCAAATCGGAATACTCAATGATTGAAATCCGGTCGCCGATCGAAACGAAGTTGCCCAATTTTTCAAACGGCCCGGTTTTGGTCAGGGACCGGCTCGACATATCTGAATTTTGGAGCTCATGTAGTCCGATAAATAAAGGGTTGAGAATGGTCACCAATGGATTGTCGACCTGGAAATAGGAGACATGTTCAATACCTCTTTCTGCCATGTCGGCAATGGAACCGGAATCGATTAAAGCTTTGAGGGAGCCCCCATGTCCGTTGGGGGAGAGTGCGAGGCCATCCTGACTGGCAAGAAGCAGATTTCCTTCGAAGTCAGTAGCAGGCATCACGCCTTGGGCAAAGAACTTCAAGTTTTCTTTTCCAAGCCCGTAGTAATTACTTTCTTCAAAATGGTTGATCGTAGCCTCTAAGTTCAAGGGACTGCACATAATGTACCAAGGAATGCTTACCTCATACTTTTGCGATATCCCATGGATCTGTTCAGCAAATAGTTGAAAAAGGGGTTTGTTTTTAATGGGGCTTACTGGGAGGGTTCCCTTGGGGCCATCATACCCCAATCGGGTTCCTTGCCCTCCAGCGACGGTGAATGCAGCGGTTTTTCCATCCCGAATCAGGGTTTCCCCATGCTTAAAGGCTCGGGCGTAGAGTTCTTCCTGTTCAGCATTTTCTGGCTTGATCGGGAAGTAGGAAGCAGGTTCATACTTTTCAGGCAAGGTTGATAAATCTTGATTAAAGACACATTCTTCCAAGGCAAGCTGTAGCTCATTCCAGTCAAGTGCCAAAGCTTGATTCGCAAGTTTAGGACTGCCGGCAGCCAGCTCACTAATTCGGATTTGATTCCTTTTAATTATATCCATGATTGAAAACCTCATAGGNAGTAAATACNAGGGAGGCAATTTTCAATCCAAACAGCATAGAGTAAGCAACTAAGTAAAAAATGAATTTCCGGATTGATGGATTAGGAAAATAATCCTAATTGAGGTTTTCCCTTGTGAGCAACGGTGAATGGCCGAACGGTCGGGCTGTAGAGTACATGATCGACAGGGATGCCTAATGCGTGGGCAATGCTGGCATTAAAATCTGGAATGGTCATGGATCCCTCAATAACCTCCTCTCCACCTTTGGATGTTTTTCCATGCACATATCCACCTTTAAAGCCGCCTCCGGCTAGGACGCTGGTGAATGCCTGAGGGTAGTGGTCCCGGCCAACATTTTGATTGATCTGAGGAGTTCGTCCAAATTCTGTGGTTAAGACCACAATGGTGTCCTTTAATTTACCAACTCGCTCCAAGTCNTCAAGCAGGGCTGCCACCGCCTGATCCATAGTATGGCAAAGCTCGGGCAGGGAGNTGAAATTGTTTTGGTGAGTATCCCAGCCCCCGAAGCTGACTTCAACCGAGCGAACATTTCGTTCGATTAAGCGACGGGCAAGCAGACAACCNTGGGCAAAGGGCTCCGAGCCGTATCGCTCTTTTGTTTTGTCGTCTTCTTTGTGAATATTGAAAGCCGCCAGGTCCGGGCTATCCATTAAGCGAACTGCATCCGCATACATGTGCCCGTAAGCTCGAATAGGTTTTGAGTGATATCGTTTGAGAAATTCGGCATCGATGTCGTTTGCGAGATTAAGCCTCCTATCAAAACGCTCTTTTTCGACAAGGGCTTGAGCGTATTTTAGACCGGATTCGGGTTCGTTGATGGCAAGCGGTTCAAATTCGGGTTCAAAAAAACCACCACTTCCATGAAACCTACTC
This sequence comes from Verrucomicrobia bacterium TMED60, assembly GCA_002171765.1. The sequence goes on along the minus strand of NHDN01000017.1, from coordinate 29,310 downwards.
TCCCGTCCAATAAAAACCGAAGCCGGAAGGGTGGGGTTGATTTTACCCTTTAATTTATGATACCAAGATCCAATACCCGGATGTCGAATCGTTGCCCGTTGCTGGTAACTGGTATGCATGAAGTAGTTTCCTTTTTCATGGTCGCCTGCCGTTGAGGTTAGTGAGTTCACGATGCATAACTTGTCTGCATGCCTGGCCAAGTTGGGAAGATGGCTCGAGACTCGAATCCCATCCACATTGGAATTGATGGGCTGGGTTGACCCCTGGTTTTCATGACCTGTTTTGAGGTCAAAAGTATCGATATGGCTCATTCCACCTTCCATATATAGGTAAATGAGTTGCTTCGCGGGATCAGCCAGTTGGGGAATAGTGCTTTTCTCCCCTGCGGCTCCAAAGCTGTGGTGTGCAGTTACACCAAGAAAGCTTCCGGCAGCTAGTTCAAGAAAACGGCGACGGTTGAAATCAGACTTTATCATTGTATAAATATAAATTGGCGAGAGTTAAGCAGAGCCCAAACGAGGTCTTCAATGGTTTCTTCCCCGTGAGTTTCATAATCAGTAAGAATCCTTTCCAGTTCCAAAGTGGTTGGCTTTCGGGTTAACATGGATCGATAAATAAGTTCAATTTTATCCTCGGGTTTATTCAGGGCAGCGAGAAGCCCACCAAGAAAAGCGTTCGAATTTTGAATCGCGACACTCAAGGGGCTATTAAGCAAATATAAAGCTTGGGGAACGGATGCATGGGATGAGGAATTATCGATAACTTCTCTGTCTGACTGGCCAAAGTCGCGTAGAAAATGTCCTCTTTTCGCTGGTGATTCCAGTTCAACCGCTCTTGCCATTTGTCGAACCACATCCCGGAAATGACGCAAGGAAGTACGCTCCCTTGCATCCCAGATCCTTCGCTCATTCGGATCCAAGTTTCCAGGTGCTTTACGAGGTTTTGCCTGCGATATTCGTTCATTTACTTCCATTGTCGCAGAGCTCATGGGACTGCCNATCATCGATTCTCCCATCATCATCGAGGGTCTTACTTGGTTGTCTTTCAGATCAACCAAGACCAGTTCACGACTCATTGTTTCCATCTCGCGGACTTTTACTTTGAGTTCATCCGTCAATTTTCTGGCAAGTTCATGATCGGATTGAGCGTAAGCGGCTGAGATCTTTTTCTCATATTCAACTTGTTCACCCCGCATCTCCCGTCGCAGAGCCCCAGCTTCCCTTATTTTGGGTAAGACTTCCTCAATAGGTCTACCTTCAAGGCTTTGATAAATTGCTTTGGTTCGGGCAATCCGTTCCTGGGTCCGTTTTTTATTAGGGGCATAGGTGTCGACATTAGGAAGTATGAGAGTGGTGACGGAATCCCAAATTTGCTCGGCACTCATTCGCTTCAAGAGTGGACCCGCGAAATGGAATTTCATCCCCAGAGGATGATCTTCCAGGTGCATCTCCCTGCGAAAAAGTTGAGTATGAAAAAGAACATTCTGAAAAGCACGAATATTGTAATCAAGTTCCTGCATTAAATTCTCAAGAAAACGAAGCAATTCGGGTTGGCTGATTTCGGTTCGATCCGTCAGGTTATCCAAGGGTTCAAAAATACCATGCCCAAAGGCACGCTTCCAAAGCCGATTCACGATGACCCTAGTAAAACGTGGATTTTCGGGTGATACTAACCATTCTGCGTAGGCATTTTTTCGTTCGGTCTGATCCTCAAGGTGAGGGATTTCTGGACCGAACATGGTGCCGGGTTTTACGATCTCGTGTGGAGATCCGTTGTCATACTGATAGTCATGAGGAAGTTGCAGGGGTTTATCGTAATGATGTTTTACCTGAACATTAGAAATATGGCCATAGAGCATATTAACAGTCTGCGAAACTGGGTCGTCAAAATCGGANGTCTCTTTGCGGGCAATCAATCCNCGTATCGCTGCTTTTCTAAATTCCTCTTTGGATAAATTATTACGTTCTAAGTAACCAGGTGCATAGGGTTGGCTAAGCCATTCATCGATTTTAGACTCATCGTGCATGTGGGGAAAATCCTCAAAACCAGTTGCCTCTAGAAAAGCAGCATTTCTTCTTTTTCCAAAATCTTGATAAACTTGCTGACGATTTGAATCGTGAGACACGCCCATACGAACATCAAAATCGTAGGTGTAAGCAGCCATCTTGAAGTAATCCATCTGGGTCCATTTGTCGAAGGGATGGTCATGGCACTGAGCACACTCCAAACGCGTACCTAAAAATATACGAACTGAATTCGACATGTTGTCTAGGGCCATACCGGCATCACGCAAATAATATGCAGCAGCAGGGTTGTCAAAAATGAGACCGTGCCCACTTACCAGTTGGTGTACGAGTTCATCATAGGGCGTGTTTTTTCTTACCTGTTCCTTGATCCATTCCCGATAATAAAGCGTATAATCAACATTCGTGGGGATTCGAAGAAGATCGGCCCAAAATTGATAGTGATGAGCCGTGTAGCCGGCATCATTTGTGAGCAGTTTTTGAATCAGTAAGGAGTGTTTATTGTCTGCAGTTAAATTGAGGAAATTATTGGCTTCCAAAATCGTTGGTATCCGACCGATAACGGATAGGTAAATTCGACGCAGGAATTGCTCATCACTAATGATGGGATTGGGCTGGAGTTTTTCACGATTCAAATTTGCATTCAAAAAGGAATCTATTTTTTCAGCTGCTGGGCGAGGATCAAAGCCTTCAAATGAAGAAGCAGGTCTTTGCTCCAATGAAATGTTTTGGATCATACCATCTGAATGGGTTCCTCGAGCACTTTGATCTTGCTCACTGGGAATAAACAAAAAAGTGAGGAATGTTACTAGGCCAATGGAAACGAGGGAAACTCCCGTAAGTATAAGGGCTTTTTTACGGTTTTGAAAAACGGGCTTCCTGGTCTTTGGTTTGGAGCCTTCCGCTTTTTGNAGGGTTGGCTCTTTGTCTGACTTCTCNGTTTTCAGGCGTATCTGATCCTTAGCGGGATCCGGAGTTTTTGAGACCCCTGGAACTTCAGACAATTTGATCCAATGGGAGCCGTCGAAACAGGCAAGGTCATCACCAATAAAGTTATTTGCTCGAAGGTGCTCTTTGATTTGAGCAACTGAGAAGGGACCATAATTTTTCCCCTTTCTGTGAACATATACTTTCATTGGCTATTGTTCGTCCAAGATATTCTTTAAATTACTAAGTTTACTATTATTTTGGTAAAGATAGTCAATACTTGCTGCATTTGCTTTGCTTCGCTCCGTCATAAGTTCCTTGAACTGAGGATCATCTTGGAATGCTTTTCTTGCCCGTTCTCTTTTTTGGGATAGCACCCGATTACTCACAAAAAGCTGAGGATATTTCTTCTCCAGTTTATTTTGGGCTTCTTCCGAAACTTGTAAGAGCATTCGGAATTCTGGTACATCTTTATACCGAAGCCTTGTTTCCTCAAGAACGGCTTTCTTCTGGGCATGGGGCAAATCATTTATCTTAGGATTTTTCTCGACCAGGAATTGATCCAGGGCTCGACTTGCCTGAAAAGTGGAAAATAGAATCTTCTTATACTCGGGATCGTTTTGATGTAATTCCTTTCGCAAACTTTTAATTTTCTTCTGGAACTGCTTATTTGACAAAAATGCATCCGGAAAGCGTTGCAATTTTTCTTGATCNAGAATCTCAACTCTTTCAATTAAAGTACGATATTTTTCGTCCTCCATAAATAGGCGAGCGTGGAGGTTTTTCTTCAGTATGTCATGTTGTTCTTGGACCGTTTTTTTAAGAGGAAAACGATCAAGCTGAGTTTTGATTACAGAATGATTATTTATCTGCTCAGGATGCCGACCAGCATGGAAAACCTGAAGGTTGTCCAAGGATGCTCCAGCTTGATCGACTTGAAATGCAAAATAAGTTCGTTCTTTATCAATCATGGGGTGTTGAGCATAAGCGATGTATTCATGATTCAAGTGTGCAATTGCTTGGTCTTTGATGAATTCGATGGTTATGCCATACCATTCCCCATCTTTAAAGTTATAGGCACATTCTCCATGACGCATTGGATACCANGGCCCTTCTTTATCGTATGCGGTTTGAATAAAAAAATGATCTTTCCGAATGTGAACCACGGTATTATAGCTTCCATTTGAACCGGTGACTAAGCGGATGTCTTCCGCCCCGTTAAAAAGAAATTCGAATCGTATGAGTGCATCTTTAAAGATCGGTTCTTTGTAAAAAAGCCGCTTATTGGTCCCAGCAACTTGGTTGCGCAAAAGAATTCCATCTTCAACCTGCCATTCTTTTTGGAAAACCCATTTTTCACTAATTTGACCCTTTGAAAAATGTTCACCAAAATAAAGGTTTCCTGGTTGTGTAAGTAAGGGGCGGGAAGGAATCCGTGCTCCGACCCGCTGGCGCCAGGAGACCAGTTCACGGTGGAGCTCCCGCACTCGTTCNGANTGGGTGGAGGCGAGGTTGCTTTCTTCGGAAACATCTGTTTCGAGGTTGAAGAGTTCGAATTTTTCGGGCCGTGCGGGGTTGAAATATTCAATCAGCTTCCAATCTCCTTTCCGAATCGCTCCGCTCGAGATGCCACCAAGAAAGTGGGGCCGGTCCAGTGGGTAGTGCCAATGCAGGGCTGGGCGTGCGTGAGGGGAAGATGGATTCCTCAAGGTAGAAATTATGGAGACTCCGTCCAGAATATGACTGGGGTCCGGTTCGATATTTGCCGCCTCCAGAAGGGTGGGGTAGAAGTCATGATTAACTACGGGATGGTTACTGGTTGCATCTGCTGGAACATTACCTTCAGGCCAGCACACGATCATAGGCACGCGGATACCCCCTTCATATAACTGGCTTTTTCCTCCACGTAGTGGAGCATTGGTGGTGACATTGGTCTCGCCCCCATTGTCACTCGAAAAAATAAAAATGGTATTTTCAGAAAGACCGAGTGAATCGAGCTTTTTCATCAAGAGTCCAACCCCGTCGTCAATACTTTCAAGCATGGCAGCAAGGTGAGGGTTATGATCTTGAGACCAATATTCACAGTCTTCTCCTGTAAGTCCGGCATCATCACAGAGATAACATTTCGTCCTACTAGGCTTTCCAGGGGGATGTTTTTTGCGATACTTTTCGACTAGGTCAGGTCGACCATTCAGAATGGTATGGGGGGCATAGTGGCTAAGGTATAAGAAAAAAGGCTTACCCTGGTTCCTCTCTACGAAATCAACCGCTTCCAAGTTCAAGCGGTCGGTTAAGTATTCATCTTTTCCCATCCTATTTTTTGGAAGATCGATCCATGAGATCGGTTGCGTTCGAAATACATAGGGCCAAAAGTTGGCTCCATTTCCAACTCCTTTTACTTCACTTCCAATATTCCAATCGAAACCATGATCTAGTGGACGAATCTCGAACTGGGCACCTTGNTATTTATAACCGGTCAAGTGCCACTTGCCCACCATTCCAGTAGCATAGCCATTACGCTTGAGGATCTTGGGGAGGGTCACTTGATCCACGGGCAGTGCATTGGAGGAATTGGGGCGGAGGTAGTCGAGAATGCCGACGCGGGCAGGATGTTGACCGGTTAGCAGGGCGGCTCGGTAAGGAGAACAAACCGGTGCAGCTGCATAGGCGTGAGTAAAGCGAAGCCCTCGCTTGGCCAACTCATCTAAATGTGGAGTTTCATTAAATGAATTTCCATAGCATCCCAATTCCGCCCAACCAAGATCGTCCGCGAGGATAAAAACAATGTTTGGTTTTTTGGCATCCATGACCAATCCAAAAAGGGACATACCAAGGAAAATATATTCAGCACATCGGAATCTCATTTGAAGGATAATGTAATGGAACTTTTCGATGATTTCTGTTCTGCCAGAAAAGATACATAGTTTGGATGGGTGGAATTTTGCTCAATAAAATTGGCACCAGTCAGATCTGGATTTCCGGAAAGCTGTCCTTGATCTAGCCAGGGTTCAAACTTTACCCGAAGAGGGCAGTTTGTGACCGTAATGGATTTCTTTTGCCCTCCCAAAAAACCCCTTTTCCTTTGGTATCGAACTTGAGTCCAACCTTTCTCATTTCCAATGGGAATATCAAATTCCATCCAATCCCAACTCATGGGCATGGAATCTTTTACATGAAATATGTTGTCCGGAATCGAATAAGATATTCCAGCCAACCCTTCGATAAATAAAAGGATTTTACCCGCATTGAAGTTGGAATATTGATCCCCGAACAGAGCGAGATCACGACGATAAGCNTCAGGGGCAACTGGAATTCCCCATCCTTCATGATAGTTATAGTTTTCCAAGTGGTTAAGGGTAAGGTCGGAGGCAATTTTGGGGAATCCCTGGCAAAACATTCCGTCAAGGGTGAAGTAAGCGGTATCCGGGGTATAGCCAAAAGCTTGATCGTCCGCAGAATAAAATACTTGCATCGATTTTTTTGACATCGCCAAGGGGAAGAATTCCCCGAAAAACCCGCGTTCTTTATTCAAGGCCCAGGAGTGAATCATTCGTTCGGCATAGTCTCTCGGGAAGTGCGGTGAACGCATCGACCAAAAAGCAGTGGTCATCAACATGCCATCNCTGCCTCCCATGAAATAATCTTTATGCCCATTNGCNTCCCAGCGTTGATCAAACATGAGTCGAAGGTGTTTTGGGTCTTGGTTGATTCGCTTTTTCCAGTGTTCAACATCGGACTGGTTTCCTGCCAGCCCGGCCATTTTTTCTAGGACTCGTCCAACTTCTGCATCATTCATGGCAAACCCAACCATATTCTTCCAGAAAACCTTCCGAAAAAATCCTTGGTAGCATTTTCGGATAAAATTAATATCACCTGAATGCTGGTAAATTTGCCATGCACCCAGGACATGCTCCGCTAGTTCTCCTCCATAAGCTCCCGAGTGCCAACTAACTCCCTTGTTGTCAGATAGAAAAATATGACCGTCATTGGTTTCCCGATAACGACCGTTTTCAACTAAATGCTTCCAAGTGAGTACATTTCCATAGGCAAANTTNGGCTTGTCTCTTATCCAGGCTCCCACTTTGATTTGAAAACAGGCATCATAGCGGTGAATTCCAAGAAAGTTATTAACTGCGGATTGGGTATGGTTTTCCATTTCCCAGCCTTTTTGCACATCGATNTAATACATCATNTAGAGGGACCAAAGGTAGTAATAGATTTCCTCAAACTTCGGATCACTGCAGCGAAATTGTGGGATTTGTTGACCGAGAATCTCATTCATTTCTGCGGTTTTCTCAGCCCTTAATTCCTCAGCCCTTAGAATGGAATCTGTGGAAGCATTTTTGGCTTTATTTTGATCGTCGTGCATGGACCAAGAAACGGTAACTCCAGAGGAATTACAGGGAACTTCAAAAGAATATTTCCAGACACCACGATCATCCTTGTTGAGTTCTAAGGTTTTAGAAAAGTTCTGAGAAGAGGAGAGGGCAGTGGTCATTCCCTGATAAACACAAGGTCCAATTCTTTCGGGCCGATCTGGATCGGGTTGGGAACGAACCGTCCCTCCCTCCCNTACAAGTAGTGCATTGGTGGGGGGATCATAGTAGGCGGATGCACTGGAAGAAACACTGTGGCGGACATAAAAGCTATGACCCTCAAACCTAAGGATGATCGGTTGAGAGGAAGTGATGATCGAGAGGGCTGTGTCTAGAGCACTGATAAATTTTTCTTCGCGGATGAGAATGCCTTCTATCTCATATTCGCAAATCATTTTATCTGGTCTCCAACTCATCCTTGTTGGCTTGGGATGTTTGTGAACCTTTTCGCCAATAATAACACTGCCATAGAGGACGCGAGTGTCCTTGTAAAACTCCCATCCTCTGTAGTCATTACCCACGCCCGTATGTTCACTCCCAGGTAGTTCACTGTGTAAAATTCCGACTCCACGACTTCGGAGGTCATGATAAAAGGGATGGGTGAGCCCGATCGTTTCATCTTCCATCAGCTCCCAACTTGCATGGTAGCCACCCACATAATAAGTGAGGTTGCCCGCAAGAAATCCATGCTTTCTGCCTTGAATCGACTGTTCAAGTTTTTCGCAGAGCGGTACTTCTTTCGCAAATATTTTTGGACAGATTAAANGNAGAGCCCACCAAAATAAAANGAGTAGGGCNCGAGGTGACCTAAAGATCATACCTTATTTTGTATACCGTATTCTATTTTTCAAAGGCGACTTGGACCTCTAAAATACCAACAGCAGCATCTGGNTGTGGAACCATATTGATTCGAATAGCATCACANGTGAGNGGGGCNGCNGGGTGAACCACATTGTACTGATTGGCCCGATTGTCATAGCGGTCCGTGACATATAATTCGAAAGGTTCCCATTCTCCCTTATTTCTAACTTCAAGCGACCATTCCTGAGGAAACTTTACATCCTGTTGGTCTTGCATCCAATAGACTCCGATATCCCGAACTTTTCTGGGTTCTGAAAATTGGCCTTCGATCCATTGTGCTTTCCCAAGTTGAGGACGACTGGTCCAACGCGGTACGTTTTTTCCACTCGACCATTTTGGTTCTTTCCCATCCCCAACCGCACTGGCTGTATCCAACTCGGAAGTGTGGGACGCCTCAATACTTGAAAAAACACTCTTCTTGGGAAGTTTGTGTGGATCAAATACAGCAAGCTTTGGTGTTGTAGGGAACCAGATGGTCATGGATCCCGGCTTTCGATTATTCCAGGCATAGTAGGGAATCAGGGAAAGACTCCTATCCTCTTCCTTGCCCAGTGCATCGACTGCATTGGCCTTGGTTTTAACNTGCGAGAAGGAACCACTTGCAAGTTGAACGCTGGCTAGCTTAAATTTTTTAGCCACTTTTTTCCTGTTCAGGAAAAAACGCTGGGTCGCACCACCATTGTCAATTNCTTCAGCGCATAAAACAAAGGGTCCACGGGTAAATGCGAGACGGTTTTGATTTTCCTCAACCCGGTTGTCACATTCATTGATCTGTAAAGGCATGGGCAGATCGAGGACAATTTGATCCCCTTTTTTCCAGGTGCGTTTGATGGTCGCAAATCCCTTTACGACTTTTGCTTTGGTCTTAGCCCCGTTTACAGAGATAGACCAATCTTCATTGGATTGATTGACATATTTATAAAGTTTTCCGGGAACAAATTGATTACCTGTCCAAGTTGGAATCCGAAGGTGGGCGGTGAAGGTTGTTGGTTTTTCAGGATCAAGAGAAATCTTGACCATCCCGTCGTTCGGGTAATCCGTCGTTTGTTTGATCGATAAAGNTGTACCAGCTATATTTAGATTGGTGGAAGTTTCTGCATACATTGCAAAATAAAGATTTTTATCATTATGGGCATAGGTCATTCCTTGAACCTGCGGTAAGAGTCGAGCCATGTTACTCGGACAGCATGCGGTTCCAAACCAAGGCGCCCTTCCTGCAGTGCCATGGTTGAATGGATACTTTCCATCGGCCTCAAGTGGGTTAACATAAAAAAACCGGTTCCCTTCAAGGTTGACTGCCGCCAAGACATTGTTGAGCAGAGAAACTTCAGCCACATCAAGATATTTCGCGTCCTGATGAACCAAAAACATTCTGAAGTTGAAAAGTACATTACCCACCGCGGCACAAGTTTCATTGAAAGCATCGGCATTAGGCAAAAGGTATTTGGGCCCGAAACCTTCAATCCCATGAACGGCACCTAGGCCACCGGTTATGTGCATCCGGGTATCGGTTAAATTTGCCCAAATTCTATGGAGAGCGTCGGTGTAGGAATTCTTTTGTTTTAACGCGGCAATATCAGCCATCGCGGCGTACAAGTAGGTTGCCCGAACCGCATGGCCGACTGCTTCACTTTGATTTTCAAGCGGTGCATGTTGCTGGGCGTAGGTAGGCGACATTACGCCTTCTCCATTAGGGACATATGTTTTTCCACGAATTTCGAGAAATTTTTCCGCCATTTCGAGATAAAGTTTCTTGCCGGTAACATTGGATAATTTGACCAAGGCCAATTCCATTTCCTGATGACCGGGAGCTTGTTGAATCGGTTTTCCGTCATTGTAATTTGGATCACCTTCAAAAAAGACTCGGTTCACATGGAGCGCATTTTTTTCAGCTACCTTTAAAAGCTTGTCTTTACCCGTTGCTTGAAAATAAGCAATCGCAGCTTCATAAAGGTGGCCCATATTGTAAAGTTCGTGGCTGTGCACCACAAAAGTGTAGGGTTTGTTCCCCATCATATTTTTATCGGATCCAACCTTGGTAGTGTGGGAAGGATAAAGATAGCCGTCTGGTTCTTGTGCCGCAGCAATCACATCTACGATACGGTCAAATTGAGACTCAAGTTCGGGGTCATCCTGCAACTGAGCCAAGTAGGCAGCACCCTCCATTACCTTATAGAGGTCAGAGTCAATAAATCTATGGGGTCGGTGGTCTTCCACTTTTTTACCAGCAAGATAATCAGCCGCCGCCTGCAAGTGAGCAACCCCAGGCTTGGTTTTTTCAAAGGCAAAGGGCACGAGCACTTTTCTTTGGGTGATTAAGCGTGGCCTCCAGAAGTCACTTGTCATTTCCACCTTATGGAAAGGCACTGGTTTAATGGATGCAACCAGATGCATGCTCGAAAGCATAGTAACACACCCAATTGAGGCAAAAGAGAAAATATTCATAAAATGGAGAGTAATAGATTAAATTATCATATATCAATCATATTCGATATATCAAAAAACATTCTTTGGGGAACCTNGAGTTATTNAAATTTCAAAGTTGGCCCAACCGGCAANCGATGCGATGAATAATCTGAAGNAAGGTCGGCAAAGGAAGGNATAGCCTGTGCCTTAATTGGACNGNAATCTTTAAACATCAAACTTCGAATAATTTTTACTTTGGGGTTTACCAAGGGTGAGAGTCCATCGNATGAGACATCGTCATGAAAATGNTCCCCATCGCCNGTGGTTGTGGACATAGAGAGAATGAAATGAGTACCTCCTGATAAAGGAACAGGTTTTGGCAAGGGAATATATCGAAATTCCCCTTCCAGTATTCCTTGGTTCGTCGGTCCAATTTNTATTCTCATCCTTTCTTTCGGGGTAGAATTTTTGATTTCCCACAATCGAATGGAATGCTGGCTTTGGATTGACCTTGGTCGTTTACCTAAAAAACTCGGTTGATCTGACTCTTGTTCTGTAGGTAAACCACGTGCAGAACGGATGGGAAATTCCCGGTCGTGGTCATCCCACATTCCTAAATGAGTGACGATTTCGTCATCGAGTAATTTGAATTCAAAACCGATGGAGCCACTGAGGTCATTTCTTAAATTATGCCAGCCATCATCAAGGATTAGATTTTGACTATTGGGGAGGTGAAGATCCCGGGAATATCCTTGGTTATGAATTTGTAAAAGTCGATTTACCAGAATTTCTGAAGATGCATTTGAAGCAGAAAAATTTTCTTTTTCATAGGGGTCTTTCTCCAAGTCATAAGAGACCATTGATTGGGCGGATCCTAGGGAACCTTTTTTTGTCCAAGGTTGAGCTAGGCCACCTTGAACAATTACTTTTTTGGACATCTTCCGGATTGCAATCCCATCATTTTCATAGGGAGGGCCCAGATGACAGAAAAAATAACGGGCTCTCGGATCAGTTTTTTCAGGATCTTTCCAATAGTCGAAGCAGTCTAAACTATCTTGAGCCTCGGCAGGTTGAAGGTCGTCTCCTACTATTCTTGCGAAGGAAGAAAATAGGTCGGTGAGAGATAGTAAGTTCGGATTAATTTGTCCGTTTTCAAAAATTCCTTTCCAATAAAGAACAAAGGGGACGCGGTGGCCACCTTCCCAGAGTTTCGCCTTCTTTCCCCTAAGTTCTCCACTTTCTTGATTGGTACCTTCGTTATCGCCGACATTGGGTCCGTTATCACTTGTGAAGATAATCAGGGTATTTTCAATGAGTTTCTTGCCCGGGCTTCTTGGATCTTCCGTTTCCTTGAGCTTTTGAATCAAGGCTCCAAAAGCGACATCGTTTTCCAGGACCATGTCTTCCCGCTCGCCACCTTTCTGGCCATCCGTGTACTTGCTCGCTCCTCTGATAGGCTCTCCATGTAAGAACTCTGGAACTGCATAATCCCCGCTTAGATTTCTCTGAAAGTGGTTTGCGGTGGGAACATAATATAAGAAGAACGGGTTCTTTTTCTGGGATGCCATTTGAATAAACCGAAGGCCTTCTTTGAGGAAATCGGGCCCGAGTTGGGCTAAATCCCAATCGGGTCCACTTAGAATCTGACCTTCTCTGTGTTTCATCCCTGTCCAATACATTTTTGAACGGTCTGTGAAAGACCATTTGTTATCACGGATGTAAATTCTAGGCTCGGTGTCCAATGAATCTTCTGTATTTCCGGGGACACCAAAGAATTGATTGAATCCATGGTGAGTGGGTCCATCGAGAAGGGGTTTTGTGAAATCAACATCTTTGTAATCAAATTCGTTAGCAGGTTTTCCATCGCCATCGTCAAAATCCATCCCGACATGATACTTCCCAATTGCAGCGGTAAAGTACCCGTTTCGTTGAAGCATTTCCGGTAGGGTGGTAATGNCGCGTTGAATCATGGGCCGATTCGGGCCGTGGGGAAGCCAGCCTTGGCCTTTGAGGTAGGATCGATGAGGTAGTCTACCGGTGAGTAAAGAGTAGCGGGTTGAACTGCACATGGACGCAGGAGCGTGGGCATCCGTAAAAATCATACTTTGCTTGGCAAAGCTCTCAAAGTTGGGAGTTTTAAGGGTTTTCGTGATGGGTTTGGATCCCTTAATGACGCTTATTTTAAGGTAGGCACTAGTATCCCCCAAACCCATGTCATCTGCCATAAAGAGTAATATATTGGGCTTGGTTCTTGGTTCTGAAAACGAAAGGAATGTTTGAAAAAGAAAGCCTGATATAAGAAGAACTATACTTAAAGATCTCATCTAATTATTTTTTATGATTAGAAAAACAAGTACCCATTTGTCTCTTTGGTAACCCATAGTTTGAAATATTTTTGAATNCCAATTGGAGAGAGAAAGACTCTAATTCGATTCCCTTCATACTTGGCAATTGAGTTTCTAAAAAGGTTCTACTTTCTGCTTTGTGAATAAAGCCAATCCCAAAGTTCATCCGAATTCCAAACATCAACCCATGAATTGTGACCACGATCCTTAATTTCGGAGTATTTGGGAGATCCTCCNGCTTTTTGGATTGCCTGGATCATATCTCTGGATCGAATCGGTTTGATCACCGTATCTTTATCACCGTGCCAAGCCCAAATCGGAAGGTGGGCAATTTTTTTGGCTAGTTTCTTATCCCCCCCTCCACAAATGGGAACGGCAGCGGCAAAAAAGTTAGGACGACGCTGAATTGCGTCCCAAGTGCCATATCCGCCCATGGAGAGTCCCATTGCGTAAACTCGCTTTGGGTCTACTTGATTCTGCGGGTTTTGAATATAAGAATCAACCGCAGCTAATGCCATCTCCATGGAATCAGAAATTTTGGGCATGCTGTGGCCAAGTAGATTCCAGCCTGTATTAACCCATCTTTCCCCTTTGGGNACCTGACCCGCAAATATGTGGGATTTTCTTTTGGAACGCACTTTCTGTTTTTCGAACGCTTCGATTCCTCCGGCATCAACCAGTTGTCCTTGGTTGTCTTCGCCCCTTCCTCCCGCTCCATGGAAAAATACGAGCAGAGGATACTTCTTGCCAGAATCCATCTTGTCGGGCGAGGATGTGCGATAATAAAATGGCTTTTTGTTTTCTGTTTTTAAGCTCTGGGTTTTATAAGTCCCAATCAGGCTGTCTTTTGCTTGTATGTTAAACTGAATACTCAAAAAACAGGCGATCAAAGGATAAAGGCAAAGAATTCGATTCATCACATACTGGTAATTCCTGCGGGTAAACCATTCAACCTGAAAAACAAAAAAGGAGCATAAAATTGAATAAAGTCGACTTTCTTTATTGATCAATGGACTTTCAATTTAGAAAATGAAATGAATGACTCAAATGGTAGATAGTGCAATTGCCCTCCTTCGGGGCAAAGGATTGCGTGTTACTGAGCAACGCAAGGCTATACTGGAAGTCTTAGCCAAAGTGGACTCTCCAATATCAGCGGAAGAGACTTATGCTCAATTGCCTGATAAATCTTGTGACTTAGTNACGGCTTATCGGTGCCTAGAGCAGTTTGAAAAGATTGATGTCGTTCAAAGAGGGGTTCGCGAGAATGGAACCAAGGTTTATTGCCTGGGACACAGCCATGACCATCATCACCATCTTACTTGCAGAGGCTGCGGAAAAACGGAAAGAGTTGATTTATGTATGGCTAAGGAGCTTGAAGAAGTTGCCACNGGATATGGATTTGTGGAGATTAGTCATATCATGGAAGCCTTTGGATTATGCCCGGAGTGCAAATNAAGAATGGTGCTTAGCTTCCAAATATTTTTCCAATTCCTGCTTTACATCTTCCTTGCAACCCACTGCTTATACTNTTCATTTTTACAAAGCTGATGAAAATCCTCTTTTTAATTTTTACCTTTCAGTTTTGCTTGGCCTTACCTTTCCTGTTCCCNTCTGAAGATGAAGAAAATAAGATTAGGGAAGCTATGCCTAAAAAAACAACAGTTAAGCCTGCCAAATTGCACAAGGCTCTGATTTATTCACATGCTAGCGGCTTCAAGCACTCCTCGATACCTACAGGAGCGAAAGCACTCAGAATAATGGCCGAAAAAACCGGGGTATTTGATGCCACCTTCACAATAAAAACCGAAGAGTTCACCAAGAAAGGCTTGGCTAAATATGATCTGATCATCTTCAATAATTGTACTCATATCCAGAAGGCTTTCACTGAAGATTCCCAGCGAAAGGCAATTCTTGATTTCATAAAAGATGGCAAGGCTTTTGCCGGGTTTCATTCGGCATCAGATGGAGGAATGCCTAATTGGCCGGAATACACCGAAATGATTGGAGGATGTTTTGCTGGTCATCCATGGGGCGCAGGCGGAACCTGGCCTTTCTTTGTGGAAGATAAAAAGCATCCAGTAAATAGAGCCTTCACCGAATCAGAGTTTAGTTTTTCGGACGAAATTTATCAATACAAAGGATATGACCGGTCTAAACTACGTATCCTGATTGGATTGGATTCTATAAAAACGGATAAGAAAGGGAATTCAAAAACAAATGATTATCCTGTTTCATGGGTTCGTTCCTATGGAAAAGGAAGAATTTTTTACTCCAACTTCGGACATAACAAAGCAACCTGGTGGACACCCTTCATGTTGCAACATTTTCTCGATGGTATACAATGGTCTTTATTTGATCTTGAAGGTCCATCCAATTCAATACCGCAAAAGATATAATTTACCGATTTTAACCCTTGAAACTCTCAACCCACAAAAAACATTAAATGAAAGAACCTGAACAACTATCTCGTAGAAAATTTATTGGATCAAGCGCACTTGCCGGAGTCGCAGCTAGTTTTCCTTATGTAGCCAGAGGCGAAGCCTTGCAGAGTGACACCATCCGGGTTGCTGCGATCGGGCTCGGAGGTCGTGGAACCGGTGCGATCGGGCAGATTCTAGACGCGCCGAAGGATCTGGAAAGTCAAAAAGGAATTCGTTGTAACACNAAACTAGTTGCAGTAGCAGAAGCTTTCCCTGAAAAAGCGACCACCAAATTAGCTGCTTTTAAGAAAAAGTATGGAGATGACCGTGTGGACGTGGAAGGTAGAATTTTTGGCGGTCTGGATGGATACAAGCAGGCAATCAATGAGGATGTTGACATGGTGGTCATTGCAACTCCTCCTGGTTTTAAACCTCAGCAGTTTGAATATGCGATTAATCAAGGAAAGAAAGTTTTTATGGAAAAACCGGTAGCTAGTGATGTTGCTGGTGTCAGACGAGTTTTGGAGTCCGCTAAATTGGCAAAAGAAAAAGGTCTCTCTGTGGGTATCGGCTTACAGCGTCGCCACGAAGAACGTTTTACGGATTGCGTGAAGCAGCTCCAAGATGGAGTTATTGGAGACATTAACCTTTTGAGGGTTTATTGGAATGGGAATTCAATTTGGCATCGTGCTAAACAGGAGGGAATGACTGAGATGGAGTACCAAGTAAACAATTGGTATCACTTCACTTGGGCGTCCGGGGATCAAATTTGTGAGCAGCACATTCATAACCTGGATGTGGGTTGTTGGATCAAAGGGATGTATCCAGTTAAAGCAAACGGAATGGGTGGAAGTGAAATGCGCATGGGCGGAGACCGTACATTATCCCAAATTTTCGATCATACAGCAGTGGAATACACCTTCCCGGACGGAACCAAGATGTATAGCCAAGGTCGCCATCTTAAAGGTGGTTGGTCGCATGTTGCAGAATATGCTCATGGCTCCAAAGGAACTTGTTCCGTTGCCCGATTTATCGAGCCTTTTGAAGGGGATGCAATTCGTATTCGTGGAGCTGGGGGAGGGCATTACCAGGAGCAGAAAGACTTGATCGAGGCTCTTCATAAAGGAGTGCCATATAACGAAGCCGAATATGGGGCGATGAGTACATTCACCGCAATCCTTGGGCGTGAAGCTTGTTATTCCGGGAAAGAAATTGAAGCAGAGGAATTGATGGAAAAAGGACGCGATTATGCCCCCGGAATTGATGACTACACCTTTAGCTCCACACCACCTGTGGTTCCTGGCGAAAATGGCGAGTATCCTGTTCCGGCACCCGGTATATATCGTCCATTCGCATAATCTAAATCTTAGCCTCTCGAAGAAAAATCTCTGAGAGGCTTGTACGAGAGAATTATTTAGGATAGTTGAATATGGTACATTCGCGTCAATAAATTCTTGTAAACTCAAGCTTTGAATTCCTAAGTTCTTTAAAATTTTCTACGAATGATACTAGCTGACTTGGCCATATTAAAGGCAATAGAAGAGGGCGATATTTTGGTTGAGCCCTATGACCGAAATTGTTTGGGAACGAACAGTTATGATGTCCATTTATCCAAATACCTTGCCTGCTACATCGATGATGTGATCGACGCTAAAAAGCATAACCAAGTAGAACATTTTGAAATTGCAGATGATGGAATCGTGTTGCTACCAGGTAAGACATACCTTGGTTCAACACTGGAGTATACTGAAACCCGAAGTTTTGTTCCCTTTCTTGAGGGGAAATCCAGCGTAGGTCGACTGGGTATTGATATACATGCGACTGCAGGGAAGGGAGATGTTGGATTTTGTAACCATTGGACTTTGGAGATTTCGGTTTCTCAACCGGTTCGGGTATATGCAGGTATGCCGATCGGCCAGTTAATCTATTTTAAAGTGGAAGGTGAGGTGGAAGTTGATTATCAGTCAAAATCTTCTGCTAAATATAACCAACGTACACCGAAACCAATGGAGTCCATGATGTGGAAAAATCAATTTTGAGTGACGGAGAATTCATTACACCGAGAAATCATTGAGTTGCATGCCCAAAACCCTCATTGCAAACAAAAGCTTGAGGACTTTTCTCGCCAGGGCTTCTTTCAAAGTGAAAAAACAGGCAACCAATGTGATCTTCAGTTGCTTGTAGTTAGTGGGGTGATTACCCAAGTGGGTTATCATTTACAGGGCTCGGCTTTAGCTACTGCGGCGGCTTCATTATTGGCTATCGAAATTCAAGGGATGAACACGGCAGACGCCAATAGATTGGCCCAACACATTGTTCTTTACTTGATGGATTCAACCGATGATTCCTTACCAGGTGATCTTTGTGTATATGAATCGATCCGTCGCTTCCCCGAAAGGTTTGACTGTGCATTACTCCCTTGGAGGACTTTATTAATAGCGTTGGAGGAGTAAAAGGCCTCAATACGAACGGCCTCGATAACCCCCGCCATAAGAATTTTTGGAACCGTATTGATTCCAGCCTCGGTTTGATGCTCTCCCCGGGCCAAAGGATGAATGGACATTTAATAAATCATACCGGGAATCATCAATATCCTTTAGGAATCTACTTTGCATAAGCCTGACCGGGGTTCCTTTTTGATTGGAAAGCATGGGAAATACTAGGTGTAGGGACTTTTCTGCCCGGGTTGTGGCAACATAAAAAAGTCTCTTTTCCTCTTCCATGTCACTTTCTCCATCAATGGCTCGCTTACTCGGGAAAAGACCATCAGATAATCCGATCACAAATACATGTTGATATTCAAGACCCTTGGATTGATGAATGGTTGAAAGCCTAAGGCAGTGTTCCCCCTGTCGAACCACTCGATCACCGGATTCCGAACTTAAGAGCACAAGTTGGGAGAGCATTTCGGCTAGGTTCTCGTATTTGGTCGCAAAATCAATCAAACTTTCCAGATCCTCTTCTCTTCTTGGCCAATTCTCATAGGTAGATCTGAGGTAATCTTGATACCAGCCTCCAATTGCACCTTCTACTACTTGAGCCGGGGTTGCGGTAGCGGTAAGGATGGCAATATTTTTCAAAGTTTCTACTAGCTCTTTCCAATCTTCTTTCGCATCTTTGGGTACCTTTGCATGGACCTCTTTCGATTCAAGTGCGTCGATCAGTGAGCACTGACTAGAAAGGGTATACTTTTCGGCAATCCCAATAACCTTGGCTGCCGTCTTTTCCCCTACCTTGGGTAACAAGCAAGCAAATCGAAAAAAAGCGGTAAGATCTTTGGGGTTGGCAACAAATCGAAGTTGAGCCACGAGATCTTTTACATGAGCCTGTTCAAAAAACCTCATTCCACTGGTGATCACAAATGGAATGCCTCTTCTCGAGAGCTCCACTTGTAGTTCCATAGCATGAAAATGAGCCCGGTAGAGAATAGCAATATCGTCGTAATGAACTCCGGAGTCATAGAGCGATTGTACTTTTGACAGCACAAAATCAGCTTGTTGGTAGGCATCCATGGTAGGAACAACCAGAGGCAGGTCCTGATGGGGCCGGGANGGCTTTAGCTCTTTGGAAAAACTACCTTCCGTGGCTCGGCTTTTGAGGATATCGTTGGCAAGTTTTAAAATTTCAGGAGAGCTCCGATAATTCGTTTCAATTTTGAAAATTTTGGTTCCCGGATGCCTGTCTGGAAAGCTTAGGATTTGATCTAAGTCTGCACCCCGCCAAGTGTAAATACATTGCGCATCGTCCCCAACTGCCATGATTTGATGTTTAGAGGCAATCTTATCTACAATCTTTGCCTGTAAACAATTTACATCCTGATATTCGTCGACCAATACATGAGAAAATCGATTTTGATAATAGGTGGCAGCCTCGTCATTATTCTCAAGGATTTCGAGCCAGTATACTAATAAATCATCATAATCTGCCAGCCCCCTCTGTAGTTTGATTTTTTGGTAAAGACTAGCGAAATTTTCGATCTTAGAAAGAAGTTCTGCGTTACCCGGGTACCGTCCTTTTGCCACTTGATTTACATCCGTCATTATATTTCGTGCGAAACTAATGATTCCCTTAATTGGCTTGGCTTTGGGGTTTTCCTTGGTTTTAAAAAAATCGGGATCCAAATCCCTGATGATTTCATTCAGTAAGGAATCAGAATCTCCATCGTCTAAGATAGTAAAGTTTCTTGGCAAACTTATAGAATCCCCGAAGAGGCGTAGAACTTGTCCTCCAACATGATGGAAAGTGCCGCCAAGAAAACGGTGGCTTGCCATTCCAGTCAATTCTTCCACCCGGCTAAGCATTTGTTTGGATGCTTTGTTTGTGAAAGTCAAAAGCAAGATTGCTTCCGGACTTACTCCTTTGGAGAGTAAGTAGGCGACGCGATATGTTAAGGTTCGAGTCTTTCCCGATCCTGCACCTGCTAAAACCAAAGCAGGGCAATCCGGTGCAGTGACCGCACCAAATTGATCTTGATTTAATTCTTTCTCAAAATCAATGCTAGGCACCGAACTGGAAACCGCGGGTGGGGTGCCAAAAATATCTTCTTCCTCATCTTCGTAATCGTACACGAAGAATAGGTATCAACTTAATTTGCGGATTCGAGCAAGGTTATTCAAATACTTTTGGCAAAAATGGGAGCCAAATGGTCCCGATGAACCACTTCCGGGCGATTCCTTCCAGGAAAGATTTTTAGGATTTCATCTTGTCCTAAACCTTTGATTTGATCGAGTTCAGCGGAGTTGAACCTAGTAATGCCCTGAGCAAAGACTTTGCCATCTTGAGTGGCAATTGAAATTACATCTGACTTCTCGAAAGTTCCTTCAACGGAGTGCAGACCACTTGCGAGCAGACTACTTCCTTGGTTTAGGATAGCTTCACTGGCACCAGCATCCACAATGAGATGTCCTTTTGCCTTGGGAAAGAAAGCGAGCCATTTCTTTCGGTCTTTTAATGCAAGACCTGCCGGTGCAAAAAAGGTTCCAACTGCTTTACCCTTAAAGATTTGAGTTAAGTCTGCGGGCTGTTCCCCGCTGCCTATAAATACAGCACAACCTGATTTAGTGGCAATTTTGGCGGCATCAATTTTGGTGACCATTCCCCCGACTGCAGTCTGGCTCTTAGTGCCTTCTGCCATTTGNTCAATAGCCGGTGTGATTTCCGCAATAAATGGAATAAGGCTTCCTGCTTGATGGTGAGTCATAAGTCCCATTGCCGTAGAAAGAATAACCAGCATTTCTGCCCCACCAAGGGATGCGAGTAAGGCGGATAACACATCATTGTCACCAAACTTAATTTCCTCATCACTGACCGAATCATTTTCATTTACGATCGGTACCACCTTGTGACCGAGCAAAGCATCAAGGGTTTCCTTCACTTTCTTAGATCGGCTTCTTTGGTTAAAATCATCCCTGGTAAGTAAAACCTGAGCTGGCATAAGACCGACTTTCTCAAGAGCCTCCGTCCAAGCATTCATTAGTAAGCATTGCCCGATCGATGCACATGCTCGTAGGATTGAGAGGTCATTGGGTCTGGAAGAAAGGCCCAGTTTCCCCATTCCTAAACCCACCGCTCCGGAGCTTACCACAATTACTTCCACATTTTCTTCCCGAAGGCTGACAATCCCTTCGGCAAGGTAATGGAGTCGGCGGTGGTGAATCTCACCTGCACCTGCAGACAAAATACCAGTGCCGAGCTTAAGAACGATTTGTTTCATCTTATAAAACGAAGCGAATCGCAGGAAGTTTTAGCGGAATTCTATTTTATGAAATCGATCCAGAAGAGCCATCCTAATCAAACGGCACGAAGGTCTGATTCCTTCCCGGAAAGAGCTTCATTGATTTTGGATACAGAGTCGTCAGTACATTTTTGAACTTCTTTCTCGGATCTTTTGTAATCATCTTCAGGGAGACCCTCTTTCTGAGCTTCCTTCAGTGCATCCATCGCGTCTTTTCTTGATGCTCTTATCCCAATACGACCCTGTTCAGCATAGCCTTGTGCCATTTTGCATAGTTCTTCTCTGCGTTCACCGCTGAGCTCAGGAATCGGCATACGAATAAGTTCACCGGTGACGATTGGAGTGATACCGAGCTTGGCATCGATCAAAGCTTTTTCGATAGGAGACGCAGTTGTTTTATCCCATGGCTGTATTTGGACAGTACGTGCATCAGGAGTGGTAATGGCGGCAACATCGCGGATTTTCATACTGGAGCCATAAACGTCGACCAAAACATTTTCCACCATTGAGGGGCTTGCCTTTCCCGTGTGAAGAGTTGAAAACTCATGGAGTACATGGTCAACTGACTTAGACATTAGACGATTCATTTTTTCAAAGATTTCTTCCGTTTCCATAATTAATTTTCCTAATTTTTATCGTTTTTCTGCTTTCATGATTTCTAACTCACAATCGTTCCAATGGTCTCACCAGACACTGCCGTTCGGATGGAATTTTGTTTTTCTAAATCAAAGACAAGAATAGGCATTTTATTGTCCATGCAAAGAGAAAAGGCGGTTGAATCCATCACCGAAAGTCTTTTTTCCAAACATTCCATGTAAGTAAGCGATTCGTATTTTGTAGCATCCTCAAACTTGTGAGGGTCCTTATCATAAATTCCATCCACTTTGGTTGCCTTCAGGATGATTTCTGCTGAGATTTCACTAGCCCTCAAGGCTGCTGTGGTATCGGTCGAAAAATAAGGATTTCCCGTGCCTGCGACGAAAATTACAATGCGTCCCCGTTCCAGATGCCGGGTTGCTCTTCGTTGAATGTACGGTTCCGCAAGCTTGTCCATAGGTATTGCACTTTGAACCCGAACCACCGCCCCCATTTTTTCTAAGCGGTCCATGATCGCAAGCCCATTAATTACGGTTGCTAGCATGCCCATTGAGTCCCCCGTGGTGCGATCGATTCCTTTCTCACTGCCTTGAAGACCGCGAAAAATATTTCCACCACCCACTACCAAACCAATTTCAACCCCCATGTCAGCAACGGCTTTAATTTCAGCACATATTTTTTCGAGCGAGCGTGCGTATATTGGTTCGCCTTTCTCTCGGCTCCCTAAAATTTCACCACTAATTTTTAAAATAATTCTTTTATACTTCGTTTTTTCCATGAAATCAAAATCTCAAGTCCATATCACTTGACTTTAAATATGCTCCTTTCATAATGTTACCTTTGTAGCCTGGTGGTGTAATGGTAGCACAGAGGTTTTTGGTACCTCTAGTTGGGGTTCGAATCCCTGCCGGGCTGCCACTCTCTTAATAAACAAGATCAAGTTATTGATCTGAGGGTGGTGGCAAATCAAAAGGATTAAATTCTGGCTCCTGGGGGGGCGGAGGAGAATTAAAAACATTTTCAAGTGGAACACTGGTTTGATTTGGGTCGGTATTCTCGTCACTTTTATCCGATGGAAGTGGAGTGAAATCAAAAGGATTATTTTCTTCTACCTCCTTTCCATTTGGAGCAGGAACAGCGTCAAAAGGATTAAATTCTTGAGTATCTGGTGTTGGGGCAGGGGGTAAAGGAGGAACATCCGATTCCGCTGGTGGAGCAGGCGGTGGTGGAAGGGGTGCGGCATCGAAAGGGTTAAATTCTGGAGTATCCGGTTCTGGGTTTGAGGGCAAAGGAGGAATAACCGCTTTTTCAGGAGGAGCAGGAGGAGGTGCAGGAGGCAAAGGAGGAGGAGATGCATCAAAAGGGTTAAAATCATTCGTTGCATCCTTAGGAGCAGTGCTCAATGGAGGGACCGTCGCTTCTTTGGGAAGTGCGGGAACTGTGGAACTCGGAGCCTTATCTACCGGTGGGACAGGCAAGGATGCAGGAGGCGGGGGGGGGATTAAATCTACCTTCTCAAGGGGTAATGGAGTGGGTGCAGGAGAGGGGACAAGGGGTTCTTTTGCCGTTGGAATTACAACTTGGGGTAATGCTTCGTCTTTCACTTCAGCTTTGTCTTGCTCTGGAGCTTCCAACGGACGTTCAGAACCTTCTATTTGTGGAGTGGTTTCCGATTCCGTAGCAACCTTTTCTAATTCTGAAGAATCAATTCTTTGACCCGTTAGCAAATTCTGAACAGGGGCACCATCTACAAAACGGAGTTCAGAAACCTTTTTCCCAGTGGGGTCCCATTCTGTGCAGACACCGTGCTCTTGATTATTTCTGAAGTTGTAGTCAAATTGTTGTTGTCCGCTGGGAAACCAACCTTTGGAGTTCCCTTCCATTTTGTCATCTTCAAATTGAGCGATCAACCTTTGCTGACCATTTTCGTACCAAATAGTGCGTAAGCCATGTTGCTTGTCTTTCTGATAAAACAGCCCAAGCTTTCTTTGTCCGGACTGGTACCATTCTGTGGCGGGTCCCTCGCGGAGTCCATGTCGATAGAGAGTGGAAGATTTTTGGGTTCCGTCCAGATACCATTCCTGTGCCTCTCCGTGCGGTGTGCCATCACGCATTGAAACTTCCAAAATCTTTTGTCCATTCGGGTGCCATTCGCTTTTGTTACCACTTAACTTACCAGACTCATAATTTTCTTCGCGCAGGAGCTCTCCCGTAATTCTATATTCTGTTGCCTTTCCATCCTTGATTCCATTTTGATAGTTGATCACCCGCCTCTTTCTACCGTTGTAAAAAAATTCAACGGTTTCTCCATGTCTCTTTCCATCCTGCCAAGAAGAAACCGATTTGGTAGGACTTTGTTCAAAAGTCTCAATCGCTTTCCCGGAAAAGAGATTTGTGCTGGAACTTAGGTTTCCATCGCTTCCAGTGTTCCGAACAAGACCGGCATCGTCTGAGCTGAGCCAGTGAAGCATTACTGTTTTCCCTGCATCACCTGAGCGAGCCGAAGGAATACTAACACAAGCAGAAAAACTAGAGGCAATTGCGAGAGCAAGGGTAGGCAATAGTATCTTTTTCATCACTTATTAGTAATGAACCTACCCAAAGTTTGTGGCAAGTGGTTTTTCTTTGCTTTTAAGAACGGATTGAGAAGTCGGTTTGACACGGAACATGATAAGTCAAATCTGCATCGTTTTTGGAGAGCCTTGATTTGGAAAGAATAGAAGGCATGGGACAAGAATTTTCTGTAGGATTGAATTAGGAATTTAAACCTTCATTAAATAAAAATTCTTCTAAGTCCCGTCTTTGTTTTTTGGAGGGCCTCCCTTTGGAGGAAGAAACAATAGGTAGAGGTCTAAGTCTCTTTGCTTCCCTTTTTGCACTTTCATATTCTTCTGCCGGGGTGAGATCTTCATAGCATTCTTGGGCTTTGGTGGCCGAGACTCTCTTCACCAGAAGGGCGGTCATTTTTATGGTCATTTTTAGTGGCCCCCGTTTAATTTCAATGACTTCTCCAACTTTTATTTCTCTCGATGGTTTAAGAGGCGTATTATTAATACGAATAAGTTTTCTCTTACATGCGTCAGTAGCAAGGGATCGGGTTTTATAAAAACGGGTTGCCCAGAGCCATCGATCTATACGAATGCCATCCATAGAATTTGAAATGCTAGGTATTGGTAATGACTCGGATATCCAACTGGATTTTTCTCTTAGATTCTAGAGTGATTTCCAAATTTTTTTTCCCTCCGGCTGGTAGTTCGATGTTTTTAATACTTTTGGCAGTAATCCCTGCTCTACTTAATACATAAGGCAAAAAATTTAATAACTCGGGCGGGTATTGCTCAAAGTCAGGAATCAAAAAATCGCGTTTAGAAAATTCCAANCCTTTTANAACGAGAAGAAACCTTTCCTGTTCATCCAATCCGAGTCCCAAAGCAATCTTATTTATAGTTTTGCACCCTGCTGATCGAATCCCATTTTCAATGTCGTTTACAATGGAAGTTGCCACACCACTTGAGCTGGCCAGTTGGGGTTGTGTCAGCCCGGCTTTTGCCCNGAGGCCCTTGATTTTCTTACCAAATGCATTTTCTTTTCTCATGCAACCATACTTGATGGTAGGTTTTGCATTTTGCAAGAATTACTTATTTTCGGACTGATTTTNTATTATTAGAGCCTTNAAGAGGATCGGNTCAGATTGGTTGGAATCAGGAATTCTACGATCATTATTTTCCTGGACCGGAATGAGTTGAAGAAAGAAAGGTTGGTTTTCTTTTATGGGAATCTGGAGCAGGTTTTCCGTTGCCCAGGTTGTTTCGTTGGAATCCACTACCTTTTTCTTATCGATATTCTCTACAGTACCCCAAGAAAGGCTATCCAGGCTCTCCTGNATTGTATCCTGGTATTTTAGGAAAATGTAAGTGAGGGCAGCAAGAAAAACTAGAAAAATGGCATATACCCACAATGGGGTTCCCTTTCCCTTGGGGTATTCTGGTTTTGGACCTTGAATACTTTCATCCCATTCTTTCCATTCCGTAATTGCTTTTCTTCGCTCAATTGCAGAGCCAATGATGATTGCCAGTTCATACAAAACATAAAGTGGGATGGTCAAAATACAGAGGCTGACTGGATCCCCACCGGGGGTGATCAAAGCTGCAGAAATCATTAATATGACGAGAACAAGCCTCCTGCTGTCACGCAATTTTTCTACTGATAAAATGCCGATCCTAATGAGTAGTACAAGGACAAGCGGGAATTGGAATGCAATGCCGACGGCGAATGTCATCCAAATTACAGTGCTGTAGTAATTTCCAGCTTCAGGACGATATACATCGAGACCCAAGACATTAAAAGTAAATTCAATGGTAAATGCGAGTGATACTGGAAGAATAAAAAGGTACGTCATCGAAGCACCCGCAATAAAAAGTAGAGTTGCCGCTACGCATCCTGGAAAGAAAACTCGTTTTTCTTTTGGAGTTAAGCCGGGAACGACAAACCCACCGATAAAATACAATATGGCAGGTAGTGATACCCCCAGTCCTCCAAGAAAACAGATTTTCATGGCTATAAAGATGGGAGAATAAGATCGAATTACTTGCAAGAGGTTACGATTTTGCCCACTTGCAAAATGGGTAAGAATACGGGTTTGATGATGCGGGTTTGTGATTCCCCAGCTTCCTAAATCCTCCTCCTCAGCGTTCCTTAACATTCCTAGGTCAACCTCTTGTTTTTCAAGGGTTTGAACATATTCCTCGAGTCCAACGCTTTGTAGATCAATTCCAATCTCGCCAAAATCTTCCACTGCCTTGATCAAAGGAACTTGCAGAACTTTTACCGAGTCTTGCATGAAAACGGCAATGGCCAAACANCCGATTATGAAGGCACAAAAACATTTTAGGACTACCCAACGTAATTCTTCAAGATGCTCTAGGAAATGCATTTCGTTGGGTCCACCTTTCGAAGAGCTCACTTTTTTTCGCAGTGCACCAATTAAGCCGTCATCACGAAATCTTTCGCCAAATTTTTTGGGTCCTGATTGATCTTTTGAACTCATCGATGGTTGATTTGCGTATTTTTGTGTTTTCTGATTAAAACCAAACAATTTATTATGAATGCTTCGACCGATTTCGTCCACTTTTAAACGANGACTTTGGAGGNTTAGCTGATGAAGTTTAAGTCGTCCATTGACAAAACACCCAAAAAATAAGATTAAATTACCTTCCTTTTTCAAAATCCATACTCACATCGTATTATGGTCCTTTGAATTAAAAATTAGAAGCTAACCTTAAAAGCATAAAATGGNACAGAAAAAGAAGGCAAAACCAGCCAAAAGTAATTCAACCGGAAAAACCGCTANGAAGCGTTCTTCCGNAAAGTCCAACGACCCCAAATATGTCTATGATTTTGGAAAAAAGACCGACGGTGATGCCAAGCAAAAAGAATTGCTTGGAGGCAAAGGTGCAAACTTGGCTGAAATGGCTAAGATCGGATTGCCCGTGCCCCCAGGATTTACCATAACGACCGAGGTCTGCACTTATTTTTACGANCACAAAAGAACCTACCCAAAATGTTTGGACGATCAAATCAAAGCTTCAGTGGCTACGATGGAGAAGCAGCTAGGGAAAAAATTAGGTGATATGAAAAAGCCTCTTCTACTTTCNGTACGCTCAGGGGCCCGGGACTCAATGCCTGGTATGATGGATACCATNCTCAATCTCGGTNTGAATGATGATACGGTTGGTGCCTTAGCGGAAGCATCCGGCAACGCCCGTTTCGCTTGGGATTGTTACCGTCGTTTTATTCAAATGTATGGTGATGTTGTAATGGGTGTCCAAAAACTACCCAGCGAAGATCATGATCCGTTCGAGCANATTATCGAGGAGTTTAAGAAAGAAATCTTTCCTCAGGAGAAAGGGGAAGTTGATGATTCTCGTATTTCCGCCGCACAGATGCAGGAGTTAGTTGGTCGATTTAAAAGTTTGGTTAAGAAACGCTCTGGAAAGGATTTCCCCACTTGCCCTTGGGAGCAATTAGAAGGCTCAGTTGGGGCGGTTTTTAGCTCTTGGATGAATGACCGAGCAACTGTATATCGCCGAAAATATGGTATTCCTGCAGAATGGGGAACGGCCGTAAATGTNCAGGCCATGGTCTTTGGAAATACGGGTAAAAAATCCGGTTCAGGAGTGGGCTTTACCCGGGATCCTGCAAGTGGAGAAAAAGTTCTNTACGGTGAGTTTCTTACCGATGCCCAAGGTGAAGATGTGGTCGCTGGTGTGCGTACTCCGCAGCCTGTGGCCAAGCTCAAGCGAGTCCTGCCGAAGCCATTCAAGGAATTAGTGCTGGTGCAGAAAAAATTGGAAAAGCATTTCAAGGACATGCAGGACTTTGAGTTTACCATCGAGGAAGAAAAGCTCTACATGCTACAAACCCGAAATGGCAAACGTACCGGTCTTGCTGCGGTTCGTATTGCAACGGAGATGGTAAAGGAAAAGTTGATTGACTGGAAAACCGCCATTAAGAGAGTCCCTGCTGAACAACTTGATCAAGTACTTTCTCCAGTTTTTGATACNGTTGCACAGAAAAAAGCGAAAAAACTTTGCAAGGGACTNCCTGCAGGCCCAGGTGCTGCGTCTGGCAAAATTTGTATGAACGCGGAACGCGCCGTAGAAGCTGCAAAAAAAGGCCCGGTTCTCTTAGTTCGGCAAGAGACTTCTCCTGAAGATTTACGGGGAATGATTGCTGCAGAGGGAATATTGACNGCCCGCGGGGGAGTTTCTTCGCACGCTGCTTTGGTTGCTCGTCAAATGGGGAAAGTATGTGTTTGCGGAGCGGCAGAATTAGACATCGATTACAAAACTCGTACCCTTAAAGTGGATGGTTCCACTTACAAGGAAGGGGACTATCTTTCCATTAATGGGACTACGGGTGAAATATTTGCGGGCGAATTAAAAACAGCGCCTTCGGAGATCATTCAAGTTCTAATTGATAAGAAATTAGATCCCAAAAAGAGTCGTGATTTCAAGAACTTTTCTCAGCTGATGAGCTGGTGTGAAAAGGCGACTAANATGTCNGTNCGTACNAANGCCGATTCTCCCTCNCAAGTTNAGAACGCGATCGCGTTTGGTGCATCNGGAATTGGATTGTGCCGTACCGAGCATATGTTCTTCGAAGGAAATCGTATTGATGCGATGCGACAAATGATCCTTGCGGACAATGAAGTGGATCGCCGGAAAGCACTCAAATTGCTACTACCTTATCAAAGAAGAGATTTTCAAGGAATCTTCAAGGCACTGGAAGGCCGTCCTGCAACCATTCGTCTTTTGGATCCTCCCTTGCACGAATTCTTGCCCCACGATCTGACTGCTCAGAAGGATTTGGCTAAAAAACTTGGGGTCTCTTTGGCTGCAATCAAAAAACGGGTGGAAGATCTGCACGAGTTCAATCCGATGCTTGGTCACCGTGGGTGCCGGCTAGGAGTTTCTTACTCTGAAATTACGGAGATGCAGGCACAAGCTATTATTGAAGCGGCCCTGCTCGTACAGAAAAGCGGAATTGAAGTTAATCCTGAAATCATGGTTCCTTTAGTTGGATTTCCTAAGGAATTAGAATTACAAGTTGAGGTCATTC
>NHDN01000016.1 GCA_002171765.1 Verrucomicrobia bacterium TMED60 | reverse complement strand
CTCTGTATTCTTCTCACTGGGCACGCGGATTTTGAATTTGGTGGACCCCAAGCGTTACAAACGGGTCAACTCTTTAAGATTCTGAACAAGCCTTGTTCCCCCGATGCCCTAAAGGCTTGCATTCAATCCGCTTTAAATGCCGGTAGCAGAACCGAGAAAGAGGAAGAAGAAATACCTGACTTCGTACTCTAAGCCTTCAATTTCCTCAGCGAAAAATAGCTTAGAAATATACCCAGTAAAAACATCCCCCCGGCGGTTCCTCCAATCAAGGATTGAAAACCGTATTTGTCTGCCATCAAAGCTAGGGCGATCATCGGCATCAGCATCATGACCAAAGCGGGTACAAGGGCGAAGCCGTATTTCACCCTGCCTACCTTCAAAAATACCACAAAGGTAAGCAAAGCCAGAGCAGCAAGCAACTGATTGGTTGCTCCAAATAAAGGCCAAATTGCTTTCCATGCCGGTTGCATATTTCCATCCGCACCTGGAAATTCTTGAAAGACCAAAATGGCAGGTATGGCCAAAGCCATAAGGGTACCGGCAAATCGACTCATTTGATTTCTCCAAGNCAGTAATTCNTCGATTAAAAAACGGGTCAATCGGGTACAAGTGTCTAAAGTGGTCAGTAAAAAGGTNCTGACCGCG
This sequence comes from Verrucomicrobia bacterium TMED60, assembly GCA_002171765.1. The sequence continues at coordinate 9,109 of NHDN01000016.1, read as the reverse complement.
AGCAGTGCAAATTCCNCTCCCAATTGGATCGGGATGCCCACTGCGGAGAAGAATTTCGCCGCCCCAGCAGCAAAGATTCCAACNGGAGTTCCCCCCGCTTCCCGCTCACTCATNGNNAGGACCGCCACGCAACCCATGGCAAATACCGCCAGGACTCCCTCGACCAGCATCCCACCGTAACTGATCCTGCGTACATCACTTTCCTTGATGATTTGCTTCGATGTGGTTCCACTGGAAACAATGCTATGAAACCCACTGCAGGCNCCGCANGCAACGGTGATNAAAAGAAAGGGCANTAACATACCGAGCTTTTCCGACTCCCAACTCATAAATANCGGCANTTGAATCNTTTCCCCCGAAAACATCATGCCCACAACGCCAAGAANTAAGATGGCATATAAAAATCCNGCACTTAGAAAATCACGGGGTTGGAGAAGTAAGCCAACGGGGAGAACTGCGGCGACGAAACAATACATCAGGGTGAACCAGATCCAAATTGATTTATCCAGTTCAACCATGGGGAAATAATGCCCAACTGCAAGTCCGGCAAAAGTTAGGGGGAAAAATAGAAGGGCAAGCTGTCCGAGGGAGAACCTTTTACTCCGCATCAAAATCCCAAAAATAATGGCCACCCCNATAAACCAACCCGACGCGGTGGCCACCNCTGGTTGCTTGGTAAAAGTATTGGCNGTCAGNTCAAGAAAGACCACGATCACATAGACCAAGGCAAGGATTACAAAAAGCATAAATATCTTNCCTACCCCCTCGCCTACCAAGCCCCGCATGGTATCTGCAATCGAACGTCCACCATTACGCACCGACATCAGAGTACTCCCAAAATCATGCACCCCACCGACTAAAATTGCCCCGATTAAAATCCACACCCAAGTGGGTCCCCAGCCAAAATACATNGCCGCTAAAATGGGCCCAACAATCGGCCCGGCACCCGCAATCGAGGAGAAGTGGTGACCAAACAAGACCGAGGCCCGCGTCGGGGCATAATCGACCCCATCTTCNTTTTCCACCGCCGGAGTCTTGGTACCATCATCCAGTTGGCAACGGCGGGATAAAAAGGAGCCATATAATCGGTAGGCAAGGAAACAGATCAAACAACTGGAAAGAAGAATCGTAGGGAGCATAAAGCTTACTATTTAAAACTATTCCTTTTCTGGCAAGGCTTCATCTTATCCCGATAGAATGAAAACTCTTTTCTATACAGAATACATCGATCTTGCTTTTGACTGGTAGACTTTTGATNATTGCCATATAATATTTTAATTATTGTTATAAGTTTGTGTTGATTCGTTTACATATTTTTTGGGCATCATGCTGTATTTTTTTAGTCGCTGCGGTACCCTGCTTTGGCTCCCTAAGCAATGGCCTAGTCGCTTGGTATCCACTGGATGGCAACGGATCAAACCTCGCCAACCCTCAATTCCACGGAACTCTGACTGGAGCCGTTCCCGCANCTGATCGATTTAACAAGCCCGGGAAGGCATTGCAATTCGACGGGGTGGACGATTACTTGCAATCATCTCACGACTCCGCCCTCTCCAATCATCAATTTTCCTATTCGCTCTGGGCAAAACCGACTGCCACATCCTCACTTCATGGTAGTCCATTGACCTTTCGGAGCAATGGGAAAGGTTTCAACCTCTACAAAAACCCTAACAATGCCTGGTCCTACTGGATCGGGAATGACGGATGGGTCATGTTTGGGGACCAAGCGATCTCCTTAACTTGGACCTTTCTTGGATTCACCCATGATGGAAGCTCCTTTAAAACTTATCAAAACGGAGCATTATTGAGCTCAAACAACGGATCACTCTCCCTCAATTCCTCCAGCCCGCTGCGCATTGGAGCCGGTAAAACGGAAGCAGCCCCGGACTATTTTTTCAAGGGCTTGATCGACGAGGTTAGAATTTATAACCGTGCATTATCCACAGCCGAAATGCTGGATCTTTATTTTCAGGGACGAATATTCTCAAATACCGGCCTCAGCATCAATGAAAATTCCTCACCTGGTACCATCGTGGGTCAATTTCATACCCATTCCCTTGACCTTCCCAGCACCTTTACCCTATCCGGACATACTTCCAATGCTCAACATGCAAACACTCACGGTGGAGCAAATGTATCCTTTCTGGTGGACGGCTCCTGGACCACTCCTGAATCCTTTTTTACCAACGCCAGTATAGGGCAGGTATTGAATAAAACATTCACCACTTCTTCCCGACCCACACGACTGAAAATTATCGCTGCTTCAGACGATGCCTGGGGATACTGGAAGTTGTCGATCGACAATTCCGTCATTCTTGAGGATTCCAACGGAATAGCCGGAACTACATCTGGTAACAACCCCTACTGGGTGGATGGAAACCAGGATCACCAAATACCCGTTTTTCAAACCTACGACCTCCCTGCCCCGGGAGGATATTTCTCCCTCTCCAATGGAAACGGATCTATCCACAACTCTCACTTTTCCATCGATCAAAACGGCACTCTTTCCTCCCTTTCCTCCTTCGATTATGAAGCCAACAATTCCCTCTCAGTACGCATTCAATTCATCGACGACCAAAACAATTCCATTTCCGAGGTCTTCTCCATCCAAGTTCTTGATTTAATTGAAGACCCTGATGGAGATGGTATTGAAAACCATATCGACTCGGATGATGACAACGACGGATTTTCTGATCTGGAAGAGCTTCAATCCGGAACGGATCCCTTGGATGCTGCCCTATTCCCAACCCTTACCCATAATCTACTTGCCTGGTATCCCTTTGAAGGCAATGCCTCCGATCAATCCGGGAACATCCGTAATGGCATTTTGACCGGTAGTCCAACTTATGCCGATGCCATACAGGGCCAGGCAATTAGTCTCGATGGGGTCGATGACTACATGGAAATCCCAAACGATTCCAGCCTGGATCCCCGTCGGGTTTTCAGCTACTCCTTTTGGTTTAAATCCATTTCCCAATCCAAGACTTGGACTCCTGTCCTTTACAAAGGTTCCCCTTCCGGGCAAAGAACTTATGCCTTTTGGCTTAATGAGGATGATAAGAGGCTTCATCCAGTCACCAGGGACTCATCCGGCCAGCAAGACGCGGATTCTTCGACCAATTTCTGGAATCATAACCGTTGGTACGCGATTGTGGTTTCGATGGATCGTAATACCGGTTTTCTAAAGCTTTATGTCGATGGTCTGTTGGTTACCAATACAAGTATTCCAAAATCGGATACTGTTTCCAATTCCAATGCCCTCAGGCTGGGCTGGACCAATGAAAACAATGACAACTATATCAAATTTAAGGGTCTCATCGATAACCTNCGTCTTTACAATCGGGTATTGTTTGCGGCCGATGTAAATCGATTATACACCCTTGAATCCGCCAGCCAGCCCACCAATACCGCACCTCATTCCTTAGCCCCCCTTCATGCCTTATCCTTTGCTGAAAACGCAGCATCTGGTTCCCTGATTGGAGAATTTAATGCCACGGATTTAGATGCTGGATCTTCTCTGACTTTTCAACTGATCAGCGGAGCCGGATCCGATCACAACTCCTTATTTTCTCTGGAATCCAATGGCAGTTTGAAAAACTTTGCGGTCTTTGATTTCGAGACCAATTCTTCGTCTTACACCATTCGGGTTCAAGTCAGGGACGAATTCAATGCAACCTCGGAAGGGAACTTCACAATTTCCTTAACCGATCAATTCGAGGATTTAGATGGGGATGGTCAGGAAGATCATCTCGACAGCGACCGGGACGGAGATGGTCTATCCAATTCAGATGAAATATCTCACGGAACGAATCCCGATGATCCGAATTCGACCGTAAATCTGCCTCCGCACAGCCTCGCGATTTCTCAGACTCANTTTAATGAAAACCTTCCCGTTGGTAGTACCATTGCCAACCTCTCGGCGATTGATCCAAATCAGGACAACCTGAGCTATTCAGTCTTCTCTTTTTCACCATTAGATTTAAATCCTGTTCTTTGGCTNGATGCGGATGACCCGACTACCATTTCAACCTCTTTAGGTAAGATATCGGGATGGAATGATAAAAGTGNGGGTAATCACACCTACGCCCAGTCAAACCAACAACTTCGTCCCGTTTTACGACAAAATAAAATTAATGGAAAACCGGCAGTAAAGTTTGATGGAAATAATGATTTTCTCTCTATGAATTCTCGTATGGGACTAGGTGCCAACCCAGCCTTGACCATATCTGCAGTTCTGATCAATCAAGCCAATACCATGACCGATCAAAGAATTTTTCAACTGGGCGGATCGGATTTCAATACTATTGGAATCAGCACAGGATTTGAAGGTTGGGCGTGGCGATTTAACGGGGGAAATAAGCGATTCGGTAGTATTTCCAATCTACAGACTCAGGTTGTAAGTTGGGTTCGTTCAGCGGGCTCGAATTTTCAACAGTCTTCTTTTTACCTCAACGGAATCCAGCGGTCTTCGGTCGCTGGTTCCGGAACAGTTTATCCGACCAACACTTCAAATTTCTCGACTTTGGGTTCCGGATCAGGGACTGGGTCTAGCAGTCCAACATTGGCATTCAATGGATTCCTTGGAGAATTCATCATCCTCAATTCTTCATCCAACAAAGCCAGGGAATCTATTGAAAATTATTTATCTAATAAGTGGGGACTTGGTGCCAGTTCACCATCCACCCCGGACGGATTTGTGCTTGAGGCAAATGGAACTCTGAAAACCTCTGCTTCCTTTGACTTCGAAAGCAACCAAAGTACCTACCCAATCTGGGTTCGGGCTACGGATGAGCAAAATCAATCCGTTGAAGGAAATTTCACTCTCAGCTTGGTTGATTTATTTGAAGACTTAGATGGAGACGGCACCGAAGACCACGCCGACACCGATGATGATGGCGACGGCTTTTCCGATGTGGCTGAACTTGCCTATGGTTCCGATCCAAGAGATCCAAACTCCGTGGCCAATGTCGCTCCCGACTCCCTCGAACTTAATGGCTCCACCATCCTCGAAAACCAAGCCCCAAACACCGTGGTTGGTCATCTCACTGCCACCGATCCAGACGCCAGTGCCAACCTTAGCTTTTCCTTCGCCGACGGGAACGGATCCGATCACAATGCCCTTTTTCAGATTCATCAAAACCAAATCCTTCGCTCCCTCCTACCCTTTGATTTCGAGACCAATGCCTCCACCTATCCCATCCGGGTCCGGGTAAGCGATCAGCACGGAGCCAAACTGGAACGAATCTTTCTTATTTCCCTGCTTAATCAAGTGGAAGATCTNGACGGGGATGGNATCGANGACTATTTNGANCCNGATGATGANGGGGATGGATTTTCNGANTCNGNGGAGNTTGCNTACGGNTCNAATCCTCGCGACCCGAACTCCGTGGCCAATGCCGCCCCCGATTCGCTCGAGCTTAATGGTTCCACCATCTTCGAAAACCAAGCCCCGCATACGGTGGTCGGTCAACTCACTGCCACCGATCCCGATGCCAATGCCACCCTCAGCTTCTCCTTCGTCGATGGGAACGGATCCAATCACAATGCCCTTTTTCAGATTCATCAAAACCAAATTATTCGCTCCCTCCAACCCTTTGATTTCGAGACCAATGCCTCCACCTATCCAATCCGCGTCCGGGTAAGCGATCAGCACGGAGCGAAACTGGAACGAATTTTTCTTATTTCCCTGCTCAATCAAGTGGAAGACCTCGACGGGGACGGCACTGAGGACTATTTCGATCCCGATGATGATGGCGATGGATTTCCGGACTCGGTGGAGGTTACCTACGGCTCCGATCCTCGCGACCCTAATTCGGTTGCCAATGCCGCCCCCGACTCGCTCGAGCTTAATGGTTCCACCATCCTTGAAAACCAAGCCCCGAAAACCAAGGTCGGTCAGCTCATTGCCAGAGATCCCGATGCCAATGCCACCCTTACTTTTTCATTCGCTGATGGGAACGGTTCTAAGAATAATTCTCTTTTCAGTATCGATGCCAATGGTTCCCTGCTTACCCGTTTCCCTTTTGATTTCGAGACCAATGCCTCCACCTATCCCATCCGCGTCCGGGTAAGCGATCAGCACGGAGCGAAATTGGAACGAATCTTTCTTATTTCCCTGCTTAATCAAGTGGAAGACCTGNACGGGGACGGGATCGAGGACTATTTCGATCCTGATGATGACGGGGATGGATTTCTGGACTTGGCAGAGATTGCCTACGGCTCCAATCCACGAGACCCAAACTCGGTGGCCAATACCGCCCCCGACTCCCTCGAGCTTAACGGATCCACCATCCCCGAAAACCAAGCCCCGAAAACCATGGTCGGTCAGCTCATTGCCACCGATCCCGATACCAATGCCACCCTTACTTTTTCATTCGCTGATGGGAACGGTTCTAAGAATAATTCTCTTTTCAGTATCGATNCCAATGGTTCCCTGCTTACCCGTTTCCCTTTTGATTTCGAGACCAATGCCTCCACCTATCCTATTCGCGTCCGGGTAAGCGATCAGCACGGAGCCAAACTGGAACGAATCTTTCTTATTTCCCTGCTAAATCAAGTGGAAGATCTCGACGGGGATGGGATCGAGGACTATTTCGATCCTGATGATGATGGCGATGGTTTTACTGACCTATTTGAGTCTGAATCGGGCACGGATCCCTTCAGTCCCACCTCCATACCCAACCAAGCTCCCAGTTCGCTTTCCTTCTCTAGCCGTTCATTTCCGGAAAACCTGCCCATTGGAAGCACAATCGGGAAATTCACTGCCTCCGATCGCGATGCCAATGCCACCCTCACTCTGTCCTTGGTCGATGGGAACGGATCCAAAGATAATGCCCTCTTCAGTATCGATGCCAATGGTTCCTTGGTTACCCGTTTCCCTTTTGATTTTGAAACCAACGCCTCCAATTATTTCATCCGGGTACAGGTTAGGGACGAATGGAACGCCAGCCTGGAGGAAAACTTTCACTTGTTATTAAACGATCTCGATGAAAATGCACCCGTCCTCACCCTGCTTGGCCCAGCGGAAATTTCCCTAACCACCGGCACCAGCTTTCCCGATCCCGGAGCTTCGTGGATCGATGACCGCGAAGGCAATGGCACCATTTATGCCGACCGTTCTGATTTTAATATCTCCAAGGCAGGAACTTATACCCTAATTTATGGCTTCTCTGATCGGGCTGGTAACCCCGCCAAGGACCTCAACCGTACCCTGATCGTTCGCGACCCTGCCCTTCCCCTTGTCCGTACCCTTACTGCTCAACTGGATGGTAATGAATCCCTCTCGATGCATGCCGAACTGCTCGATTCCGGAGGACTGGAAATTGTGGAGATTGGGGTCGAAATCGGCACCCGCCCCTCGCTGTCCGATGGAAGACTTCATCCCCTCCGACCCGAGGCTAAAGCCGGATTTTATTCCACCATCGTTCCAAACATCCCCACCGGTGTGGAATTATTTTACCGGGCTTATGCGATCAATCGGATGGGGATTGCTCATGGCTCGGTCCATAAAATCCAACTCCCCCAGGAGGTGAACCCCAATATTTGGTGGACTCAGGCTCTGGTTCATGATGGTGACTGGCGTACCCTCGACTGGTTTGGCACCTTTCTGCTTAGCGACGAAGATTATTGGGTCTATCATGCCCAACTGGGCTGGGTCTATCTGGTCTCCGATGACTTGGGTGGAATCTGGATGTGGAAACAAGGCCTTGGCTGGCTCTGGACCTCCCGTGCATCCGCACCGTTTTACTGGATGAATTCGACCAGCAACTGGCTCTACCCACTCCATTTGGAACGGGACCGGAATATCTTCTGGGATTACGCTCGGGAACAAGCCCTTCGCTTACCCTAATTCCCACCTTCGCCTCTAATTGCTCTACATAGAAGGGTTTCCCAGCAACCGGTAACCAAACTTAATCAACTCTTCGGGCTCCTCTACCGATCAGCTAGTTCGATCTGGTTGTCCGATAGCGAGCTAGTTGCTGAATAAGCCCCGTTCTCCCTTCAGTTTTTCCTCTAAAAATTCGAGGTAAAAAGTGGATGGCAACCGGGGTGTCATTTCTCCCCGTTCTTGAAATTTTTTCCGCCACGCCTCTGCTACTTCATCAGTCGTAATTCCCTGCTTACTTGCCGCATTCAAAATCCTTAAATAGCTCAGATGATTTTTTTTATTATCCCCTCTTGCGTTAAAATCCTTGGCCACATTCTCCAAATGGCCAGTAATGGTATGGATTGTATCAACCCGTCCAACACCTGAAAAACTCTCGACCTCTACTATCCCCTCTGCTTTTTCTTCCTCCTGATATTTTTCCACAAAGTAAGCGACCCCAACTAGGATTAAAAGCAGGCATGCCCCCACAGTGTTTATTTTCTCAAACTTTTGGGAAAGCTTCTCAAAAAAATTCAGTGTTTTATCCTTCATCTTTTTCTTTTTTGAAATCCAGTCATTGATATCCGAATTTGCAAATTTCTTGGACGATGTCACCCATTATCAACCTATCCCTTACCCTAAAAGAGCGAATGGCTCAGGGCTTCAAGTACATCCTACCTTTTTTGGTCAATCTATGCACCCAAACTGGTTTATAATTTAATCTAATTGGAGGTAATAAAAGCTAGACTTTCGCTAATTGCTTAGTAACCTAATCATTTAGTTCATCTTTTTTTATCTTCCTCCATTGTTTCCGATGGAAAATCGTGTTCTATTTTTTATCTGTATTATCATGAAATCGAAAACCATCCGCTTCCTTTCATTCTTATTTCCCTGCCTATTCGCCTGCTCCATCGGGCACGCCTACGAGCAGGACAACTGGTATTTGGCAAAAGAATTCGGAAGTCTTTCGACAAATTCCTATGGACCCGCAGGGATTACTATTTATGAAGGTTCAAATATTGATGAAAGGAAAATTTTTGTTTGTGACCAAGGAGCAGGTAAGGTTGCATCATATGACTTCAATGGTTCGCTACTTTTCACTATTGATGGCTTGCCCAAGGTTAAAGGGGTTGCTGTTTCAAAAGCTTCGAAAATATTCTGCCTTTTTCAATCAGGTATTAAGTCATATCAGATTGATGGTACTTTTATCGGAGATATTGCTGGCTCAGGATCTGGAGATGG
>NHDN01000015.1:22244-45113 GCA_002171765.1 Verrucomicrobia bacterium TMED60 | reverse complement strand
TTAAAATCACCTGAAAGGGCTCGATTAGGGGGTTGAGTCTGGGAGAAGGTTTTCCAAGCTATGTCAAAATGCAGAGGGAGGGGATACAAGGAGCAGAATTTTTGTGGATCAATTTCTCAGAAGTTTGAGCTCTCTCAGGTTTCACCTTAACAGTGGGTCCCATCATCAAAGAATTGAACTTGAAATTCGTGCATTAAATAAACTGATTTTTTATTCACGAAAGCTATGTTAACCGACATTATCAGTTTAAAAGGCTTGAAGGCTTTTCTTTCAAAACACTTCGAGTTGCAATTTCACTGACCAAGATCGAAAGAAGTACGACCCCGAGTATAATCGTNAANGGAAGNGCGATGTGAAAACTCCAGACTCGGTCAAANACTTTTTCNGCTAGCAAATAACTAGTACTCATACTCAGNGNAATCCCNAGTACNGANGCGGANANNGCNAGCAGGCCAAATTCAATTCTTACCTGCATCTTGAGGTCGGTAAAAGAAGCCCCCAATACTTTAAGCAAATTAATTTCCCANCTCTGTTGCCGAGCTTTTTCGCGGGCNAGTGAATANAGCACAATAATGCCAGCNAGAATCGAAAGTCCGGCCATGACTTGCAGGGCCCAAGTCATTTGGGAGATGATTTCCAATACCTTTCGCCCGGTTCGCTCAACATCAACGATCGAGACGGTTGGAAATTCCCGCACCAATAAGTTTTGAATGTCCTCTTTTTCTTTTTTAGACAAATCATTGAGCGTCGCCACAAATGTCTTAGGTGCCGTTTCAAGGACGCCCGGTTGCATCTGGACAAAAAAGTTAGGCTGAAAACTGGTCCACTTTACACGGCGCANATTCACGACTTGAGCATCGATTGGTACCCCGCCCACTTCAATTTGCATGGAATCTCCCAGGTCTAGATCGAGGGACTCAGCATACTTATGTTCCAGGGAAACTTCGACGGGGAGAGATGCATTCGCATCGTAATTCATTCGGACCATTCTTCCACTTATGATTTCCTCACTTTCCAGTAAATGATCTCGATAACTGAGGTTGAAGCCACGATTACGAAAACTNNTTCTCCTTTGTTCACGGGGATTTTCATATTCACGATCGGTCTCTNNAAGCTCCTCNTATTTCTTCCCTTTGATCGAGATTAATTTCCCCCGGACCCAAGGGGTCAGGTTTTGAATTGGTTTACCTTGGTTCTCCAGGGTAGTGAGCAATTCTGGTAAGTGGTCTTCTTGNAGGTCGAAGAGAAAGAGTTTAGGCAACTTGCCAGAATCTCCGGTCGATCCGATTTCCTGATCCAAGCTGTATTGAAACTGAGGAATGATATTGAGGAGTAAGACACCGGTTCCGAGTGCTAGAAACCCAGTTACTGTACTCGCCCGGTTCCTAGATAAGGATCGGGTTGCTAGGCGTAGGTTGAGCGGGGATTTCCGAAAGAAGCGATCCAAGATCCAAAGGGAAGAAATCCCAATCAGGTAGAGAACGACCACGCTAATTAGAAGAGAAAGGAAGAAATAATTCGCCAATTTCCATGAGTTGGATTGAAAAAGACAAATTCCCCAAAAGGCGAGAATGCCTGGAATTGCGAAGATTAAAGAGGATTTTAAAGAGCGGTCACCAGGGCGGGTTGATTCACGAAATAATTCAGCTGGTCGAAGGAGCCGGATTTTCCACAAGCTCGGAAGGGCCAGGAACCAGCCCCCGCAAATAGCAACCAGCAAGGCTAGAACTATGCTTTGTGGTTGGAGCGATGCCTCGAGGGCAATGGGTACGAATTCGCTTAAAACCGTGGAAAGCAAAGGAATGATAAAAAAACAAATGAAAATTGTGGGCAAGGCGGCGGCGATTCCCAAAATTGACAACTGCATGAGGTAGGTTCGGATTGCGGTTCCTTTTTCAGCTCCCATACAAACAAGAATTGCGACATCGTTCATGCGTTGATTGACGAACCCCTGATAAAGGTATCCACTTCCCAGGGAGGCAAGAAAGAGGGCGACCATGGATACAAGTCCCAGAAAATCTGAAAGGTATCGGAGCAAGCGACTGGCTCGATTTCCCACGCGTTGATGAGAATAGACTCGTATATCGGGTGATTTAAGAGCCAATGAAAGGCTGCCAGCAAGCGCCTCGGAGTCCTGTCCCTTTGGCAGGAGGAATAAGTGATTGCGAAAAGCAGTGTTTCCTTGAGTGAGTAACTGGGTTTCTTCTAAAAAATTTTTACTTATGAAAACTTTGGGTGCTAATTCAGCCGCTTGAAAACTCAAGGCGGTTTCATCCTTGATTAGATCAGAAACCCGGAAGATTTTTTTACCAATCTTCAATTCCTCCCCCAAGTCGATTTCCAACTGGCTTCGCAACTCTGGATAGATCCAAACCAATGGTTTTTCATGCAGTAGGGAGTCGTCCTCTCCCCTAATTTCTCCCGCTAAGGAGGTAACGAATTTCCCGTGGAATGGAAATCCTTTCTCCATCGCAATAATTTTGACCAAACGACTCCGTCCAGATGGGCCCGCGACCATAGAGAAAAAATCGACCACTTCGATTTCTTTCGTTCCCGAAGGCAAACCTGTACGGGTAACCGCAAGCTCTTCTTCTGAAATGATTCTTCTAGCCCGAATTGCCAGGTCCGCCCCAAGCAGTTGCTTGGATTCAGCCACAACTTTTTCTTCCAAACTGTATTTAAAGGAATCGACACTGATGAACCCAACCAACCCGAGGGAAAGATTGATCACATAAAAGATACAAAAGGGGCGATTGTTACGGATTTCTCGCCAAGCGTTGCGGATGACGAAACCCATTACTTATGGGGCCCGAGTTTGCCATCCTTGAGGACAAGTGTGCGGTCGCAATTTTGAGCAAGGTCATGGTTGTGAGTTACCAGAATCAAAGTCTGCTCCTGTTCCTTGCAAAGTTTAAAGAGAAGATCCATGACTTCCTTCCCTGTTTTATCGTCCAGGTTCCCAGATGGCTCATCGGCGAGTATGAGTTTGGGTTTGCCCACAATAGCTCGGGCAATCGCGACTCTTTGACATTCACCTCCGGAAAGCTGGGAAGGAAAATGCGAGATCCGGTGAGATAGTCCAACCATTTTCAAAGCTTCTAGGGCTTCAGATTGAAAATCATTTACTTTTTGAAGCTCGAGGGGGATGCCGACATTTTCCAAAGCAGTCAGGTTACTCATTAAGTGATATTGTTGAAAAATGACTCCGAGATTTTTTGCCCGAAATTGACTCAGTTTATCTTGGGAGAGTTTGGACAGATCCTGCTTATTAACTGAGATGGTCCCAAAATCAGGGACATCAAGACCAGCAAGCAAAGAGAGTAGGGTGGACTTACCGGTCCCACTTTGACCAAGAATCGCAACAGCTTCAGAACTTTTAACATCTAGATTCAGTCCATACAGAACTTCGATTCTCTGGGTTCCTTGAAAATAGGTTTTTGAAATCTTGTTAAGTGAAATAATGGTATTCATGAAATTTTATGCAGGACATCAACGAGAACGGAATAGACCGTTTTAGCAATGACTTGATGACCTTCAGGATTTGGGTGAATCCGATCAGGTAAGTTCATTTCAGGAACCCCTCCGACTCCGCTGAGGAGAAAAGGGATAAGTGGAATCTGATGCTCTTTGGACAGTTCAGGGAACATTTTGGAAAATTTCTGGGTATAGGAAAGGCCATAATTAGGGGGAATTTTCATGCCTGCAAGCAAGGTTGGAATTTTTTGTTCCCCTGCGGTCTTAAGAATCGTGGAAAGATTTTTTTTGATTTCTTCGATTGGGATTCCCCGTAGACCATCATTTCCTCCAAGAGCAAGCACGAGGAAGTCAGGATTTGCCTTGATAAACCAATCGATCCGGGAGACTCCACCACTACTTGTTGCTCCACTAATGCCTCCATTTATTACTTGATAAGTTTTTCCGGTTTGCGGGGAGAGTTCTGAATTCAATAAATTTTCCAGTAAATAGGGATAGGCTTCTTGTTCCGTGATTCCAAATCCCTCGGTCAGGGAATCTCCTAAAATTAAAATTTTAAAAGAAGATTCCGGTGAAGTCTGCTCTGCAGGCGTTGAAGATTTATTCTCGCTGTTTGGATTCGAGCATCCACTCAAGAACATAATAAAAAAAATTATGGATGCTGTTTTGGATAAGAGGGAATTTGTCATTCTTATAAGTCGATGATTGAATCTAGTGATCATAGAGAAAAAACCAACGGAACTCGCTCCAAAATGATCTTTTTTTTGGAAACTATTCATGAACATGCCTTGGCGATCGATTTTGCCATGTTTGTGGTTATATGGATTGTTCAAGTAATCGTCTATCCGTCATTTCTTTTTCTTGAACCTAAAAGTTTCCAGGAGTGGCATACTTGTTATTGCGGAAGAATTTCCTATTTCGTTCTTCCTTTAATGATCATGCAGGTACTGGAGACGGTAAGTTCTTGTTTTTTCGTCGGCACCGAATCGGAATGGTTTCGATTAGCTGGAGTGCTTTTGGCTTGGATGGTCACCTTCTTACATTCCGCACCTCTTCACAAAAAACTGTCTTTGAATGGAAAAGTAGATGGTGATATTAAATCCTTACTTAGGGGAAATCTGCTTCGAAGCATCGCTTGGACCCTTGTTTTCTTTGTCTCCTTTTGGAACTATTAGTGAAAAAGAATATAAAATCCCGAGAGTCAAAGATTTGTCCAGTTTGTGTGCGCCCTTTTGAAAATCGAAAAAAATGGAAATCACGGGGACAATGGGATCAAGTGGTATATTGTTCNGTAAAATGTCGAATGNNGGCAAAGAGGGTGAATNAAAAATGAAAGGTGTTTGGTGGATAAAGAGAGACTTTAGACTTTCGGACAATGAATGCCTAAGTATGGGTTCTGAACAGTGCTCCGAGTTGTTGCCTTTCTTTTGTTGGGAACCGGAAATTGTCAATCATTCTGATTATTCGGTTTTTCATTTGCAGGCACAGTGGCAAGGGTTGAGTGGAATTTGTCAGAGTTTAAGAAAACGAAACTCTGGGCTGTGTGAAGAATATGGTGAGATTATCGAAGTCCTGGATGGAATCTTTCAAAAATTTAATTTTGAGGTTTTATATTCTCATCAAGAGACTGGAAATCTAGTCTCCTTTGCTCGGGACAGAAAAGTCGCCAATTGGTGCACTCAAAAAGGGGTTAAATGGATTGAAGTAAATGCGAGTTCAGTTCTGAGGGGAGGAAATGCGGACCTTCGAAGAGTGAAACTAAGACAAAAGGATTATCGCTTACAAAATCCACTGCCCATTCCCTTAGATTTTTCCAAGCCGAAGCAGGATAATATTTTCAATAGAGTATCCACCTGGAAAGAGTTGGTCTCCCGTTTTTCAAAATTTACCCGTTGTGGATTTCCATCTGCTACTCAGAAAGTGAATGAATCGAATGCTTGGAAAACGGTTGAAAGCTTTCTCGAAGATCGGGCACTTGGTTATTCAGGGGGAATTTCTTCTCCCAATCTAGCTTTCACTCACGGATCTAGGTTATCCCCCCATCTAGCTTGGGGTACGATTAGTTTACGCTCGGTATTTCATGCTTTAGACAAACGAATTTCTGAAATTAAGAAATCTGGAACCCCATCCGTATGGCTAAGGAGTCTACGTGCTTTTCAGTCTAGGTTATATTGGAGAGATCATTTTATCCAGCGTTTGGAAGCTTTTCCCGAATTGGAAGTTCGTACGCTGAATCCTGCTTTTGATAAAATCGAATATGAAGAGAGCGATGAGTTGCTCGAAGCTTGGGTAAAGGGGGAAACTGGATTTCCTATGGTGGACGCCTGCATGCGCTGCCTAGCAGAAACGGGTTTTTTAAATTTTAGGATGCGGGCCATGGTGGTAAGCTTTGCTTGTTTTGGTCTACATTTATCGTGGAGAAAAATACACCAACCATTGGCTAATTTATTCCTTGATTATGAGCCTGGTATTCACCTTTCCCAGTTACAAATGCAAGCTGGGGTGATCGGGTTCAATACCCTGCGTGTATATAGCCCGACAAAGCAATTCATGGATCAGGATCCGAATGGATATTTCGTTAAAAATTGGGTTCCAGAGTTGGCGGACCAAACCGTAACAGAAATCGCAAAATCAGAAAATAGGAAGATCAAAGGGTATACATCTCCAATAGTATCACTGTCAGATCGCTCCAAACAAATGAAAGATCGAATTTACATTATTCGAAAAAGTACCGGAGGGAAAAAGGCCACCCAGCAAACATTAAAGGATCATGGCTCTAAAAAACCACCGTCCCGCAAAAAAAGGAGAAAAGATGAGGGTCAGCTACTTCTTTTTAGAAGTTGAGGTTTGGATAGTAACTGTACATCGCAGCGTAATTTTTCCATCGTTTTCAAGCCACGAAGTAAGGAGTTTGGTATGCCAGTCTGTGTGGCAACGATGGAACCAATTACGACTCCTCTGTGACAATTGTCACCTCCCACTTTGGCGTTAGAAATAACCGCCTGAGAAAAATCATCGTGGTACTTCCAAACGAAATATAAGGAGGCTAAAAAAGATTCGGGTAAATAACAGGCAGGGCTAATTTTGTCCCCTACCACAGTCCGGTCTTCAAGCTGCTCCCATTTTCGCAGTTTCTTTAACGAAACCCCGGGGAGAGAAAGCTCGGAAAAACTTTCACGAATTTCCGAACCATTGGACAGATGGATAAGGATTCGGGTAAGATCGGTAGCAGCACGNAGGGATGCGGGATGGTCATGGGTGGTGCGCACCAAGGCAAGGACGCATTCCATCTGGTAAGCATTTTCAGTTTGTCCAACCGCTTCAAGACCGGCAAGCAAAGCAGGAATCATACTTAGAGCACCGATATGGTGATCACTTGTGCCACATGACAATAGGGACTTTCCCGCCGAATAATGGGAGAAAAAAGANCGNTGGTATTCCTCCGCATAGGTATCGTTGTGCCAACCAGGGGTGAGCATAACCTGAACATATCTCTGCAACCAATCCTCTACCTTGAAGTCCCCGGCTAGAATAATATGACGGTAGAGTTCGGCGGCTAATTGTAAGTTTAAAGTATTCTCTCCCGCTTGCAGGTGTTGATGGTAGTGAATATTTCGTCGACCCCAAAACTTTTTCTGCCCATGCAGGATGTCAGCATTAGAACCCACTGGTTTGTACTCTGATCTCCAAAGTATACTGTCTGGATGGGGATTCTTAGGAGCTAGGTATCCAGCAATCTCCCCATAGTCCTGATCGAGGGCATGGACATTGTAATACCAATGAACAGGCATCGAGATCGCATCCGCCACCAGCGATCCAAGAAAAGCATTTTGAAAACTCACTTTTTATAATATATTGAACTGCATAATTTTAACAAAGAGTTCTGCTAAATTCATGCCAGATACCCATTTTAATCTGTTTTATGATGAGATTTATTCAACCGGCTTGGATCCAAGTGCAAGGTTTCCAGTAAGTCGATATTCGAAGTTACGAAAAAAGCTTCTGGAACTGGATGAAAAAAAAATCATCGGGTGGCGAAAACCTTGTTTGGCAAATGTAAATGATTTGTTACTGGTTCATGATGAAAAATATGTTCAGAGATTTCTATCTGGAAATTTAGATGAAAGTGAGATTCGGCGTATTGGTCTACGCCCATGGAAAGATGCAATNGTTGAGCGTACCTTACGNTTGACTGGGGGAGCACTGGACGCCTTAGGNTTAGTGCTTTCTGGACATTCGATTTCCGGGAATATGGCTGGTGGAACCCATCATGCTTTCCGTAATGCAGGAGCTGGATACTGCATCTTTAATGATTTGGCAATCTGTGCAGAAAAAGCACTGCAGCAGCCTGAAATTAATCGAGTTCTTATTTTAGATCTTGATGTTCACCAAGGAGATGGTACCGCAGATATTTTCAAAGATGACGATCGAGTTTTTACGGTATCCTTGCATGGAAGAAATAATTTTCCTTTTCGCAAAAAGGTAAGTAACCTAGATATCGCTTTTGAAAACGATACCGAAGATGATCTTTATTTAAGTAATCTTGAAAAGGTACTGAATAAGCTGAAGGCAATACCATTCGATCTAATTTTTTATCAGGCAGGGGTGGATGGACTGACTTCCGATGCCTTGGGTTTATTAAGCCTTACCCGGGAAGGCTTACGAGAGAGAAATAGGCAGGTTTTAAAGTGGAGGAAAGAATTGAACCTTCCGCTACTGGTTTTTATGGGGGGAGGATATTCCCGTCCAATCGAAAGTACAGTGGACGCTTTTTCAGATCTATTTATTCAAGTAGCCAGGGAGGTGCTTGAAACTAAGGGTACCAACTGAACCATTATTGAATTCGCTTCATTTGGGAACGGAATCGATGACGTAACTTTGATAAATCCTCGTGATGATTACTCGATCTTGCCAAGTTGGAGAATTGAAGAGGATCACGGGTCATATCATAAAGTTCTTCCGAGCCATCTTTGTACTTCATGTAACTCCATTTCGGAGTCCGCATGGAAGTTCCTTTTCTATTCGGGACAAAGGATAGGGCGGGCTTGGTGCTTTGCTCCTCTGGATTCTTAAGAATCGGAAGAATACTCAAACCTTGTACGGAAGAAGGCGTGTTGAGGTTGAGCATAGAGCATGCAGTTGGAAATAGGTCAACTAATTCGACGATAGATTTTGTCTGCCCTGGTTTGAAACCTGGAGCTTTAATGATCAACGGGACCCGGGTAACTTCTTCCCTGAGGTTTCCCTTTTGCCAAAAGTGATGTTCGCCCAACAAGTACCCATGATCGCTCGTAAAGAAAATGGCAGTTTCTTGATCCAGTCCAAGTTCCNTAAGAGCTTTTAGAATTCTCCCAACTTGCTCGTCCATAAAAGTAACGGTNGCCAGATAACCTGCCCACATCCGCTTTTGATTCTCCGGGTATTGATCGATGCCAAAACTTTTTGAATTGGAATGGGAAAGTCCGAGCTTGGGTATGTCCGACCAATCGTTATCGGGAACTACGGGGAGTGATATTTTAGATAGGGGGTATTCCTTAAAGTACTGCACGGGAGCAACATTCGGGTAGTGGGGCCGAANAAGTCCAGTTGCTAAGAAAAAAGGTTTTTCTCCCGAAGCAAAATGAGTGAGAAGTTCAATCGATTTCGTGGCTGCTTTCCAGTCCGGTTGGTCACTTCCATCACCGGAGTAGTCAACGGTCACGAACATNCGNTTNGGCATCCGAGTAGATTCCCNTCCTTGAAGCTCGTGGGTGAAAATATTTAAATTNAGGCAGGCATAATTTCCGGGNGTGTGAGCTTCTAATCCNGGCATATTAAATTTTTCAGACCAGCATTGTGGTANATCTNCACCATCGGTACCATCGATGATGTCTCCGGGTACACGCATGTGGAAAATCTTTCCAACTCGAGTGCTAGAAAGTCCATTATNTTGAAAGTGCTCACCCCATGTAATCTCATTCTTTCCANAGTATCTNCCTCGCATNAAGCTTGCNCTGGAGGGGGCACANACNGTTCCTTGGCANTANGCATGTTTAAATAACATGCCTTCTTTTGCGAGACGATCTAGGTTTGGAGTTTTGGCGATTGGATTCCCGTAACAAGAAAGGGCATCCGCCTTGAGATCATCNGATANNATGANCANAATATTTTTGATTTTGCCCACAAGGAGAGGNGNGCAAAAAAAGAAAAAAAAACGNTTNGGAAGTNTTTCATCCCTTGGTNAGGTGTAANAGACTNTTCTNCATNCTGGATAGGGGAGAGGGAGAATGATCCTGNTCNATATGGCAGTGAAACACTCCAGCGGAATCCGCTGCTTTTAAAATTGGATTCATGGGAATCTGACCATCTCCAATTTCNTCAAAATCCTCGGGTTTTACTTTTCCAAAATTGGGACATTTGAAACCACTCCGTAAATCCTTAAGGTGGAGTTGAGATATTCGATTTTTTAGGTAATGNATTTGGGATACTGGATCGACCCCACCAACTTTAACCCAAAANACATCTAACTCAAAAANCATATCTGGAGAAAAAGATCGGATAAAAACATCATATCCTGTTTTACCGCCTAACATCGGTTGAAATTCGAATGCATGATTATGATAGGCAAGTCGAATTCCTGCTTCCTTCGCTTGTTCGGCACCGCGATTAAGAAGCTCAGCTGTTTTTTGATACGCCTCAAGATCCACTCTGTTGTGGGTGTGAAGGTAAGGAACTACCAAGTCGGTAAGTTCGTTTTTATGAGCAAGTTCCAACACCTTTTCAAAACTTGGAAGTTTTTTTGGGTCGGGGTTCAAGAGCGAGTCCCATTGAAAGTGACTGGAGTTGACCTGCATTCCTTTTTCCTTGGCCCGCTTGATCATATCCAGCGATTTGCTAGATGGGAAATCATAAGGTTCGACTTGCTTATATCCCATCCTGGCAACCTCATCTATGGTCTGCTTTAAATTCTCGTTTATCGGTTTTCGNAGGGAATAGAGCTGAATGCCGATATTGTTGAGGTAATCGGGTTGAGGTTTTGCAGCGATTGAAGGAATAGCGAAAAGCATTCCCGTCGACTGTTGAATGAAAGATCTACGATTCATACATTTAGCCTATTCTATTAAAAAAAAGAAAGGCAAGTTAGGAATCTAATTTTTGATGACCTTTTTGGGTATTCGAAATAAGCCAATCCAGATTCGCTTTAGGAGAGCCCAAGAAAAAAGAAAGAGATGCAGGCAAGTGGGAAGGGCTGCGGATACCCCCATAATAAATCCAAAATAAATATTTTTTACATTTTCTTTTCCTGTTGGATCTTGCATGGCTTGCACGGCTCTGTAGGTGTATTTCGTACTTCTTTGTGAAAGTTCTTCCGGTGCTTGTTCCCANAGGCTTATTAGCCAACCTCCGAAGCTAAAAACAAAGAGAACCCAAAGGGTAGCTAAAACTGCAATCAATAAATCTAGGGAAAGGTGAAAGATATATTCTACAGTCTTGCTTGATGCCAATGCTCGTCGAATGATCCATATCGTGATGAAGAAAGAAAGGCTGTCAAATAAGGCACCGAGAAAACCAACTGGAATTTGAAGCTTAATATAGTGGGACGCTTCTTGGGTCTGCATATAGTACGGAAAGGCCGTATAAATTGCCCACCAATAACAGCTAATATTTAAGAAAATGAAGAAGAAGAAGAGAATGGGAAAGAAAACAAAAAGTTTCCCTCGCCTTCGTTCATAAAGATCCAGAACTCGATGGAGTGCCTGTCTCCAAGTCTGTATGATTTCATGCATAAATCCAATTTTTGTTATTAAAGATAATCAAAGAAAGGAGGGATTCTCATTTTGAGCTTTGCAGAGTGCATGAATCTAATCATCTTGTAGAGCCTTTAATTCCAATGATGATATTACTGAGAAGAAAAAAAATCCTTTTATTTTTAATTCCATTTGGAATCTTTTTTATCCTCAGTTTTGCATATTTAAATTTAGACAAATATGTGGAAGCCGAAATTTTTAAGTTTGCAGAGGAAAAAGAAGTAAATCTTAAGTCTTTTGAGCTGGATCATTTAAATCCTGATGAAATTTATTCGGAGCAGATTTCATTGGATTTTATGGTTATGGAGGCCTTGAAGGTGGGGATAAAAGTAGCCAAGGTCTCCAAGCCTCAATGGTGGAAATATTTTTTTTCTGACAAACCATTAGTGGCAGAAATAAATCAAATTGATTTGAATAGCGAAGCGGGTGGGGTGGCGGTCGATCGTATAAAGCTAGTTTATTCCAGGGAAGACTTAGGGTTAGATCTAAAGGCTTTGAGTGTTGATGGTTTGAAGTTGCATGTGAATGGCGTGAAGCTGAATTCCTTACTTTCTTCGCGAGATCCTAAAAACTTGGATGTTAATCAAACGAGCTCAAGTATTGGCTTTCTGCGTGACAGTTTGAATTTCCCACCGGTGAAACACATGAGGTTTCGAAAATCAGAGCTCTCGGCATCATGGGGGGAGAAAATCATGAAATTTGACTTCAATGCCAGTGCAAAACAGATTCAAGATTTTTCCAACATTCAACTGGATGGACTCCTTGAGGGAATGCCGGTCAGAAGTGATCTTACTCTTGCTCAGGATGGAGAAGTTTTGCACATCACTTCAAAACTCGAGGTCCCTGATTTTTCAAAAAGCAGGGTTATTCTCGAAGAACTTAAAGATTTGGCTTTTATCAGTGATCATGACTTGGCTTTCGATTCTGGAAGCTTAGTGGTACGAAAAAGTGGAACCCTTCATCGAGAGGACCGATCTGATCAGAGGCAACTTCTTGATTCCCTTTTTGTAGAAATGAATGGAAGCGACTTGAGATGGGAATGGGGAAATAAATTTGGAGAGATTACAAAGTTCATGGCCTTTTTGTCTGGTTTTTCAGGTAGGGAGCCAGAATCAATCAATGCATATGCTAATTTTAACTGGAATGATCAGTTCGAAGGTGTGGGTGCACGGGCCCAGCGACGATTTTTGAAACCAAAAGATGGAGGGAATCAGAAACTCGCAATCAGTATGAGTGTGTGGGAACTGAATGGTAGTAAAGCACTTCCTTTCAGAGTCAAGAATCTCTCCGTTCCCTTTTTCGAGATCGAACATAATGCAAGCATCGAAGAAGCACTGAGAAAAGAGCATGAAATTAGGTTCAATCAGGTTACCTGGAATTTAGATGAGTTGAAATTGGAAACTGGAGCCGTAATCTTGAAAGCATTGGATGGTTTATCCAAGTGGAAAGTAAGAATTCCCCCACTNGTTGCCCATATGCCGAGCAGGCAACTTACATTCTCAGGTTTTTCATATGAAGGAATCCTTGATGTCGAAAAATTTCCGCAAGTCCAAGAAATACAAAATGTGCGAATGGAAGAGCTTCTTCTTGGAGATGATTTTAGAATGGAAGATATTCTTGTATCTTTCTGCTTAAATCGTGAAAAAGAGTTANAAATTAAAAAACTGGAACTATCGCTGGATAATTTTCATGTGAGCATGAACCCGGCAAATNTTTTTTTAGGCTCCCGGGTTGATTCGGAGAGTAATGCAACCTTCTTCGTTGATTTCAAGGGGAGCAATCTCTCCATGCAGAAGGATAATTATAAAATAGAAGTGCAGAATATAAATGGGGGGGTACAGCTTGATTCCCTGGATCCTTTTGAGACCGAAGCAAATCAAAAACTTGCTTTTGAGCAAATTCAATTCGGAGATCTTGAGTTTAAAGAGGGGAATNTCAGCTTTGCTATCCGTAACGGATCAGATATCGAAGTTGAAAAACTTTCCATGAATGGCTTTGGTGGGTTGGTTGGATTAGGAGAAAGTACCTATTCTCTGGATCCTGCCATAAGCCGTCTTCTTTTAGATTTTGATCAAGTAAGTGGTCAGAAGTTAGCCAATCTTTTCAAAGATCTGGACCTTCGAATTGATGGCAATTTTAGTGGAGAAATTCCTATTGCTCCATCTCAGGATAACCTTTGGGATTTTGTGGGAGGATTCTTGAAATTAATTGAAGGCGGAGTTGGCTATTACAGTTGGGATGCCAATGGATTATTGACTGACACCATGGACGAAAACGACCTGCTTTACGGCCAAACTAAGTTGGCTGAGGAAGCCCTTAAGCAACTCGGGGTGGANTCGATGAAGTTAAATTTTATAGTCTTGGATGGAAAACGGGAAATTATTGGTGATATTAGAGGAAAGGCAGAAGTAGAAGGAAAAACGGTTAATCTGAAATATAAGCCCAGAATAGTAGGGAACCTGCAAGAAATCCTCGAAGCCATTGACTTGCTTAAATTACAAGTTAATCATTAGCTACAAAACATCATTGCTAAATTCATTCGTTTGTTTTGATTTCATTTCATGGATTTTCTAAAAATACTACTTTTTACCTTTCTCGCCTTTGGTTTGGCAGGATGTTTTACTTTAAAGACGGAACACCACATAACATTGGACCACAATATCACCATCAAAGTCGAAAAAGAAGTGAATGACTTTGTCGATGACCTCTATGGAGAGTAATGCAAGATCAACTTTAAATTCCACTATGAAAAAAATAAACCATATCTGTTTAGCGTTCCTCAGCATTTTAACNTTCAGCTCTTTTTTACATGCGGACTACAAGGAGAGAATGAAGGAGCGTTTACCAAAAATTATTGAGGCTAAAGGGGCTGGTCTTATCGGGGAAGGGGTTGATGGCTTTCTTCATCTAAGAGGGAAAAAAGAAAAGACGGTGGTCCAGTTAGTCACAGTTGAGAACGAAGATAGAAAAGAGTTTTTTAAGGCGTATTCCATAAAAACGGGTAGTACGACTCAAGTGATTGCCCAGACTTTTTCTGAGTCTATGAAGTCACGAGACAAAAAAGGTTTTTGGCAAAAAGACTCAAAGGGNTCTTGGGTTCAGAAATGAATCAAGTGGGCTCGGTTTATATTCCGACCCTTTTTATTCTTTGCCTGCTTTTTTTTTCCTCGTGCGGGGAAAGAAAAAAGCAAAAGATTTCTTGGGTAGAGGGGCAAGGTACTGCAACGGACCAAGGAAGCGAAGATTTAAATGCACACTACCTTGTACTTGAAAGGCAAAGGAATGCGTTGCAATACGAACTGCAATGGCTCGGGGCTCGGGCAAAGGTAGCTCGTGCTGAGATGGAATTGAACCTTGCTCTTTCAGCGGAAAAAAGACTTATGACCGAGATCAGGAGATTTTCTGA
Source organism: Verrucomicrobia bacterium TMED60 (assembly GCA_002171765.1). The sequence goes on along the minus strand of NHDN01000015.1, from coordinate 30,446 downwards.
TAAAAATCAGGGCTTTGCTAACTCCGATGAACTTCAGTCCAAGCAATACCAAATTTCTTGGGATGCAAAACTCGAAGCAAGAAGGAAGGAAGTTACAAAAGCAAGGGCACAAGTAAATTTATTTTCCCGAGAACTTAATGAACTCCGCTTTGAAATCTCAAAAAACGGATTCTCATCTCCCGCTAAAGGGCTTGTAAAATGAGATCTTTCCTCCTGACTGCATTACAACTAAGCTTTTTACGTTGTCCCGAATGCTAGCATTCGCAAGATGTTGAGCATTAACTGAAATGGAAGAGACAATTGAAAGAATTTTAAGTCACCCTTTGTTGACCGTCACCCTGAGCCTATTCTGTTTACTGCTCCTTTTTGCTATTCTCAAAAGACTATTGAAAATGATTCTTATCTCCTTGGTCTTAATCTTACTCTATTTTGGTTATGTCCATTATTTCCAAGATCAATACCCTCTTCCTGAGGTGGATATGAAGGAGATTCAAGAAATCAAAGAGGATCTTAGGGATTGGGTTATTGAAGATTTAAATGTCAGTATCTTTGAAGGAAATCGAAGTCGATTGAAGGAGTGACAACCTGCCTTTTTCGTGGCGTTTTATATAAACTACTTTTTTGTGTGATGAAATGAAATTGCCTTGGCCCCTTTACCTTGCCTGGAAGCAGTTGTTTCCATCCCAAAGGAAGATATCCTTTTTTTCACTTTTGGCAATTGTGGGAGTTGCTTTGGGGGTCAATGTAATGATTGTAGTCATTGCATTTATGCAGGGCTTTCAGGAGAAATTTAAGTCTGATATTATTGATGCCCAAGGGCATGCCCGAATGATTCCGGTCAACCCTCAAGGCAGGTCCATGGATGTGTTAAGTTCACTGGATGAACAAGATAAAATTATTGGCATTTCCTCGTATGTACAAGGTCAGCTCCTTTTACAGAACCGAGATTACAACTCCATTCCACTTGCGATTGGCCTCGAACCAGATTCTTGTTCTGAGGTCTTACCCCTAAATGAATTTTTAAAACAAGGCCATTCGGTGATGGATTCCCATGATGCCGTTGATCTTACGCCATCACCTACCACCGAAGCATTGGAGGATGAAGTGGTATTTATTAGTTTAGAAGTTGCCAATCGCTTGGGAGTCCGGCCCGCAGCTATCCTGCAACTNATAGATGAAAACAAAACNGGTCTAATGGATGGAGAGGACGGGAAGATTGAAGTGCGAAGATTGGATCCATTTATTTCTTCCGGTGAATGGATTCTGGAAATTCTAGGTTCGAACCGAATTATGATCCGAGAAGAAATTTCAAATTTTGAGACCGTTCGGAAGATAAGGGATGGCGTGATTGACCTTGGGTATGGAAATCCCGTTTTTGAAATCAAAAAAGGGAGTAAGCCGTTTCTTCCTGGGATGATTTTTCGCTACCAATGCTTTCGTTCTTCCACCATTGAAGTGTATTCTCCTTCCATGATTGAGAAGGCAAAATCAGACGAAATGTCGCCGCCTTATGAGGTTAGAGTCGGTGGAATCATTGAGGTTCCTTGGCAAGGGTTTCACTCGGAGGTTATACTCGGTACGGCTCGATTCATGCAGGTGATGAAGAATCAACCCGGTTCGGTTGATGGGCACTATTTGAAGTTTTCAGATGAGGTTGCCAGAGATGAAGNAAAACTTGCCACAATATGCAAGCAGTTGGAAGGTATTTGGTCTGATAATTGGGTGGTGATTCCATGGTTCGTTGAGAATGCTTGGTTTTTTGAGCTTTTGCAATTTGAGGAGTATTTAATGATTTTGATCATGATTCCCATCGGGCTGGTAGCCGCATTCGCGATTGCGATTGCTTTAATGACTTCGGTATTACGTAAAATTAGAGAAATTGGCTTACTGGTGGCGATGGGAGCAGGGCAGGCCTCTGTTGGTTTCATTTTTTGTCTCCAAGGCTTAATTATTGGTACTTTAGGAGCATTTCTTGGTTGTGGATTAGCCATTGTATTCATCCGTTATCGGGATCAACTTATGAGTTTTATTGTAGAAAAAATTGCAGGTGAAGACGGACAAGTTGGGGTATCTCAATTTTATGACTTTTATAGTTTAAAGGTGAATTATCCATGGGAGTCACCCGCTAGTTTGATCAATTTTCTTTCTTTTGCCACTTTTGCGATCTTGGTTTCAACCGTTGCAGGACTTTTACCTGCCTGGCGAGCTGCTAGGCTTAACCCAGCGGATGCATTACGGAGTGAGTGAATCCAAAGAAAGTTTTGTTTTACTTACTGAGGGCTTGCGAAAGAGTTTCTCATTCGGGAATGAAAAAATTGAAGTCCTTCATTCGGTTGACCTTGCTTTAAAGAAAAGTGAATCTTTAAGCATACGAGGTGATTCAGGCTGTGGTAAGTCTACTCTGTTAAACTTACTTGCCAGATTGGAATTAGCGGATTCTGGTTCCGTTTATTGGGAAGGAAGAAAATTGATTGCATCGGAAAAGCCAAGCGCTCATGAAATTTCGAAAAGGGCTTCCTTTCTCGGGGTTATCTACCAGTCCTACTACCTGATTCCAGAATTAACCGTATTGGAAAATGTTCTTTTACCCAGTCGCTTTTTGGGCGGTATTGATAACACCCACAGGCAAAGAGCCATGGACTTGCTCGAGAAAATGGGTGTTCTCGATAAACAAAATCAAATTCCCGGCAAGCTTTCTGGGGGGGAAAGACAAAGAGTTGCGATTGCCCGGGCACTGATTAATTCCCCAGAGGTCATCCTTGCGGATGAACCAACTGGGAATTTGGATGAGCGAACGGGTGGGGAAGTAATGGATTTACTCTTACAAAGCTGCGTGGAAGAAGAAACTTCACTTATTCTAGTCACCCATAATCCAAAATTTGCAAGAGCAACGAGTCGATCATCGGTTCTCCAGGATGGAACATTGAATGAAGTATAAAATATGAGCGAAAAAGAAAAAATTAGATGCGGAGTAGCCGGGGTTGGTTACCTAGGGCAGCATCATGCCCGAATTTATAATGAGCTTGAAAGTTGTAATCTGGTTGGAATCTTTGAACCTAATCAGGATGCTGCCAAAAAAGTAATGGATCTTTATGGGTGTGAACGATTCAAGACAGTGGAGGAATTAGGTGAGTCATGCGATGCAGTTAGTGTAGTTTGTCCAACAGACTTGCATACAGAAGTTTCAATTCCTCTGATTGAGAAAGGTTGTCATTTACTTATCGAAAAACCCCTATGTGTTTCCAGTGAAGAAGCGGAAGAAATCCTGAGGCATGCCCAGAACAGCGGAACGATTGTACAAGTTGGGCATATCGAGCATTACAATCCAGTGATGGAATTCTTGGAAGATGCCGTCGAATTGCCGAAATATTTGACCGGTGAACGTCTGGCCCCTTTTCAGCTTCGTGGAACCGAAGTCGGAGTAGTTTTGGATCTGATGATCCATGATATTGGTATTGTCATGGCTTTGGTCGGACAACCCCTAATCAAAGTGGATGCGATTGGGGTTCGAGTCTTGTCAGCAACGGAAGACATTGCCAATGCCCGCTTGGTTTTTGAAGATGGTTGTGTTGCTAACTTGAGTGCCAGTAGGGTAAGTGAAAAAAAAGCCCGTGAAATACGGGTTTTTCAAGATAGTGGATACTTATCGCTTGATTTCATGAATCAAAAAGGCCATCTGATTCGTAAGAATGAAAAGGAATTAGAAAAAAGTGAGGTTCCTGTTGAGAAAGGTGAGCCCTTGGCTTTGGAATTAAAATCCTTCTTGGATTGCGTGATTGAGACCCGTACTCCGAAAACGGATGGGACCTTCGGGAAGTCCGCCCTCGAAGTTGCTCTAAATATTACCAAGCAAATTCAATCCACTTGGTAGGGTGGTGGATAAACCTTCATTTTTCCCGCTTTCTTGCCAAGCCGTAGACCTTTTGGTCATTGCTGGGGAAGCATCCGGGGACGAACATGCTTCTCAATTAATCAAAAATTTGAAGGCTCGTAATCCTTCTCTTCAAATCGCTGGATTAGGGGGAGATGAACTCCAGAAAGCGGGAGTTAAGTTACTTTTTAATCTTGTGGATCATGCCGTCGTTGGGATTTTTGAAGTTTTAAAAAACTATAGTTTTTTTCGAGAACTTTTTGATTTAACCGTTGAATGGATCCGAAAGAATAAGCCTAAGACAATTTTGCTTGTTGATTACCCCGGCTTTAATCTTAGGCTCGCGGATGCCTTAAAAAAGGCAGGCCTTTCACGTAAGGGTGGAGGTGAAATCATTGTTTTACAATATGTCAGTCCGCAACTCTGGGCATGGAAGCCGCGAAGAAGGTTTAAAATGGAAAAAGTGCTAGATTCTCTGGCGGTTATTTTCCCCTTTGAAACTGACTGCTACCAGGATGTAAATTTACCCGTTGCTTTTGTGGGTCACCCCATGGTGGGTTCAGGAAAGCCAGAACAATTGATTCAGTATGATCCCGCTGGACCTTTTCTGCTATTGCCCGGAAGTCGTTCCCAGGCAATCGGGAGAATCCTTCCTGTCTTATTAGATAGTTTTGAGAAACTCCTGGCTGAATTTCCAAATGTATCCGCTCTAATTCCTGCCTCCAATGTTAAAATGAAAGAGACTATTCGAGGAATTCTGGAATCCCACAAGAACTTGAAAGAAAAGGTTGAAATAACCGAAAGCACGGATGATTTATCGGCACGCTTTGCATTAATGAGTTCGGGAACGATGTCGCTACGCTCAGCCTTATCTGGTATTCCCGGATTAATTATTTATAAAGCCCATCCCTTTACTTTCCTTTTAGGTAAAGCGCTGATTAAGGTGAAATATTTAGGTATGGCTAATTTATTGCTTCCTGAAAATCCCCCNTATGCTGAGTTTATCCAAGGTCGGGCAAATCCAAAACTGATCCTAATCGAGATCAAAAATATTCTCGGAAACGAAANTGAATCTCGTCAGCGATCGTTAAGCTCAGCAAAACAGTTGAAGGATCTACTCCGAGGGCCTCAGGAAAGAGGAGTGGTTGAATGGCTGGAAGACGAGGGATCACTTGGGTAGGACTTAATTTGTTCCCAAAGCTTAATCGCACGGTCAGAGAGGGCACTTCTACAGCGGTCTACTTCTGCAATACGGGACATGAGGTTTTCATTCGCGATGTTAGAAACATCGTCCATATTGTATAAAAATACATTATCCAATTTAGCAACTCTTTCATCTATATTGCGGGGTACAGATGCATCGATTAGAAAAAGGGGTTTGGAAGGCCTCTGCTTCATGCAGGCTTTTACTTGAGATAAATCAATTAAAGCTTTNCCACTGGTTGTGGATGTAAGTATNACATCAAACAGATGTAGAGATTTCTGGAATTCTGAAAACGAGAGTGCAAACCCCCCAAATTTNTCAGCGAGTTCGTCTGGTTTTTTTACACTTANTGGACACCATTCAAAAGTTCTTCCAGTTACCGTAATGGCTTGGGACCCACGAGATTTGAATGCTTCCATTGCACTTTCTGCTACTTTACCCGCACCCACGACTAAGAGCCGGCAGTTTGATACTTTTCCGAAAATTCTTCGGGAAAGTTCACANAATACATTACCAAGATTGACTTGNCCTTTNGAGATACCGGTNTTGGTTCTTGCCCATTTTGCAGCCTGAAATCCTTTTTGNAAGAGCTTGTTTAAAACCTTACCAGATACNTTNCGTTTGCATGCGTCATCATATGCTTTTTTTACCTGGCCTAGAATTTCGGTTTCTCCAACCATTTGAGANTCGATTCCAGATGCAACTTTGAAAAGATGCTGTACCACTTTCTCTCCGGCATGCTGGTAGGAGTGACGACTTAAAAATTCCGGTTCAATTTNCCGAAAAGTACTGAGGTAGCGATGCAGGGATTCNGGGGAGAAGTCGTCTTCGATGGAAGTTCCGTAAATCTCAGTACGGTTACAAGTATTAAGCAAAAGGCATTCATTAAGACCGGGAATTTCTTGTAAACCAGCATAAAATTCATCAATTTTTTCGGGTGGCAAACTGATTTTTTCGCGGGCGGCAAGGCTGGCCACATGATGCGAGCTTCCCAGCAGATGAAGCATATGTCCNCTTTCGCTAATCATGATTTGGCTTTAAGGCGGGAGCTGAATGATTTCTGGATTCTATCTGCCTTTTAGCATCTTTTGAATTCACAAAGCTTAAGCTGAAGACAGCAATGAAAAAGAGAGCAATTGCGAATTTGGCAAACTTCGAGCCAAATAAGCGATTTCCGTACCGAAGGAAAAACAAAATAGTGTAACCAGCCCATACCGCCATGGTAATTGCAAGCTTTATACTGGTAACGAATTCTGGTTGCCTCGTCCAATGCATACCACCCACAATGATAGAGATGGTAAGGAAGAAAACTCCNATNGAAAGCAATCGAAANCCAGCTTGTTCCANGTCATGAATAGGNGGGAGAAAAGANCCCAATGAGCTAAACTTTCTCGACAGTAATGCCTTTCTTTGAACGAGATACATAAGGCTCACCACCGCAAGAAGGGAAAAAATGCCGTAGCTAAAAATCGCAATGGATGCATGCAGTTCGATCCAGTGGTCTGAAAAAAGTCGTTCGTATTCCGGACTCACCCAGTAGGGAGGGTCTAAGCTGGAGATACTTAGGCAAATACAGCCCGCAAGAGATGATAATCCAGCACAAAAAGTTCCCAAGAGGTTGAGACGCCAAAGAATTCGAAGGATCAAATATGTCAGGATTAAAGACCAGAGAATAAACTGTGTTCGTTCCAACCCGTTTCCGAGCGGACAGCCATGCACATCAATTCCTCGTAGGTAAAGNGCCCGAGTATGAAAAGAAAAGCCTAATACAATAGCGANCAAAGGACTGTCTCGAAGCGGNGTCCAATCAATTTTGAATGTTTTNAGAAAACCAATAACAAAAGCGATTCCATAAAGCACAACTGCAAACCAAAGCAATTCTCTGGCATCGGAAAAGTTCATACTGGTTGCTGCGGAGTGTTTTTAAAAACTTGGGAGTATTGNAGAACCTAAACGGNAACNGCTTCAGCAGGAGAATTTTCCAGAAGCTCTCTTTGACTTACAGGTTCGGAGCCAAAATATTGACGCATGGCAGCACAATCATTGCCTTCANAATTCAGGCAACAAGGACGAATGGCTGAATGGTAACCTTTTTCAATGTGTTCGATGATTAAACGAGTACAAAGGTCGATGAACTTCTCCTCCAAATTGAAGCAGTCAACCCGTGCGAAATGATCCACGACTTCCTCGGCATATCCACGGAATTCAATATCAATCTCATCCAAGGTTTCTATATGATCCGTGGTAAAGGCAATCGGTACCATCAGAATTGCCTTCTGAGTAGTTTCGGCAATGACATCGGGCGTGGAAGGTGTAAGCCATTTCGTTCTCTGTGGTCCTACCTTACTTTGCCAAGCAAGAGCACCTTCGTGTTCCAGACCAAGACTTTGGAGAACTTTTTCAATTCGCTCAAAAGATCCACGAATTTCCTCATTATACTTATCTCCTTTCTCGGTGCAGTAGGATTCGGGAAGACTGTGAGCCGAATAGATGATGCGAATATCCTTATCTTTTAGACCGGTAGAACTTTTCATTTCATCAAACTTTCGTTTAACGAGCATTGCCCACAACTCGGTGTAGTCTGATCGATCCCACCACTGGTCAATGACNGAGATTCGATCTCTGTAAACCTCGTCCTTTTGTTTGTCTAACCATCTGTAAGCGTCGCAAAAGGAGGATCCACTGGTCGAACAACTATGTTGAGGGTATTGGGAAAACAGGATGATTTTCTCGGCAGAATTGTATTGCTCAATCATTTCACTTGTTCTGGGAGAGCAGTAACGAAAACCAGAAACGCANACATGNGGGGCGGATTGAGGATGAATNTGATCCANTTTCTGNGCTATNTCTGCGGACTGATCATCCATAATTCGCTTGGTTGGCGAATATTGACCAATTTCTTCATATCTTTCTTGAATATTAGGAGTTCGTCGCCATGCAATNTAACGNCCNANNANCTTTTGAAAAGGNAGTTTAAGAATTTCACGGTCCTGGAANAATTCTTTGAGNTAGGGGTGNACTTCATCNTTATTCTGTGGACCTCCCATATTTAAAAGGATCACCAGAGTTTTNACAGGATTNTCAGATTTAGTNGCATTCATCACGGCTTAAATTTAAATTGAATNCT
>NHDN01000015.1:0-22239 GCA_002171765.1 Verrucomicrobia bacterium TMED60 | reverse complement strand
CCTATCANNATATCACGACTGAAGCAATCTTTCAGGATAAAAGGGCGGGAGAAATTTCTTCAAACTAATTGGAATCTATACAGTTTGGAAGTGAGACGCCGGTGAATGCAGANCCGGAAAAAAATAAGCCTTGATTTGCCTGAGATAAGGCATCCGCGGCTTGTTTTCTCAAGTTCATTTTATCATCTGGAAGAGGGATACTCTGCTTCCAGCGTTTAAGGTGAAAAAATTCAGGTTTGCCTTGAAGACCAATCAATTTGGAAAGATCCTCTCGTACAACCTCAGAAATCACATCTTCAGTAGCTAGGGCAAGATCCGGTCTTCTTTCACCACCGACAAAAGTGGTCAGTAGAACTTTTCCATTTGGTGCCCTCTGGGGAAAGAGAGTACTTGAAAAAAGGGTGCCTAAGATGGATAAATTTTCTTTTTCGGGCACAAGAAACCCGAAGCCATCTAAGGGATGTTTGATTTTTTCACGATCTACTCCAAAATAGACAAGACTAAGGGGATAATGAGTAACTTGATGCAAGCCTGAAAGGTTTTCAGCAGCGTTAAGATTTTTCCAGTCGATAGTAATCGATTTTTGAATTGGAAGGGTCGAAATAACCTCATCACATTCGAAAACAGATTTCTCGCCCGTTATAGATTCGGTGGAAATTCTCCAGTTTGAAAGGGTCTTTTCAACCGAGATTACCGACTCTTCGGTCCTTATGGATGTTTTTTTCAGCGACGAGGCAATAAGTTCGGTCAATTGACACATTCCTTTAGGAAATGAAACCAGTCTAGTTTTCGGGATGCGTTTTCTTTTATTTCCCTTTTTTAACATTCCCAAAAAAAGAGAACGCGATTGCTGTTCTAGTTGAAAAAGGGAGGGGAAAGAATTTGCCAGGTTCAAAGTTTCAGGTTTGGACGCATAGATTCCAGAAATAAAAGGGTTTGCTGCGTAATCCAGGGCCTCTTTTCCCAGTCTACGCGAAATAAATGAAGCAACCGATTCTTTCGCATCCTGGTTTCCTCGGCTAATTAATGGCTCTAAAAGTAATCTTAATTTTCCCAAGGGACTGAGAAAAGAACTTAGAAAAAAAGAGGGTAGGTTCAAGGGTAGGGCAACCAGTTTCCCATTTCGGACGATAAAACGTTTATTAGTGATCGAATCTGCATCAATCGCGTGATCCATAACGCCCATTTGAAAAAGAGTATCATAGGTGTCTTGGAATCGTAAACTCAATGAATTTGCTCCATAATCAAGAAGGTATCCTTCTATGAATTTGGATTGAAGAACACCACCCACCCTGGAGGCTGATTCGATGATCTGCACTTCATGACCAAGATTCTCTTTTTTCCATGCCAAGGATAACCCTGAAAGCCCCGCTCCTATTATACAGATTCGTTTAGATTTCATATTTGATGCTTTGGGCTTGTGGCATTTTAATTGATAATGAAAATAAAGTCTTAAATTATGGAAGAATTAAAAAGCAGTTTGCGTTTGATTACAAATCCGAAGGATGCGAAACCGGGCGAGCTTATTAGGGAACTTAAGTCATTGGATGAAATGTTAAATCAAAATGCTTCGAATTTAGATCCAAGACTTAGGCATTTTCTTCAAAATAGAAGTTATGAGAAAGCACTTATCTGGTTGGAAGGGGAAGAGCCCGAAAAAGGGGTTTGTGGAAAATGAAAAAATCAGCTCGAACTTCCAAAAAACTTAAGCTTGAAAAACCAGAGGATTTTGGTGCCAACCCGTTTGGTTCCTTAGAAATCGAAGGCTTACCAACTANAACTGTCGAGAACCAGAACAATGCTCCTTCCAAGAAAATGTCCTTTGAGGTGAAACCAGAGATACCCCCGAAAGAAAAAATTGGTAGAAGTGAGCGATTGGAAGTAAGAAGGGAAAAAAGCGGTAGAGGAGGAAAAACTGTGACTACAATAAAAGGTTTCCCAAAAAGTTTGGCGGTCGCTCAGCGAACTCAGTTATTAAAAAAGATCAAAGTTTCTCTGGGCACTGGGGGTACTTGGAACGACCAAGTTATGGAACTCCAAGGAGATCGAAGAGAGGAAGTTATGAACTGGTTGAGTAAAATAGGGTTTAAGCCAGTCCTAGCAGGGGGATAATATCTCTNTAATTAACTAAGGGAAAGAGAGACTAAAATTTCAAGTTGTTTGCTTTTCTTGCTCCGTAGATTCGGAATTAGTGGGAACTGAATCTTCGGGGGCTTNTTCTTCNTTTTTAAAATCNTGATCTTCNAATGGTTCCTGATTCATTACATCNTTGATATCACTTTCCCATTCNCTTTTTGCTTTTCGGAATTCGTTCACCCCTTTACCGAGAGAGCGGAATAATTCAGGGACCTTTTTGGCTCCAAAGAGCAAGAGAACAANTAGGAAGATAAGAATGATTTCCCCACCACCAAAGTTTCCAATGAAGGCAAGTTGTAATGTAGATGAAGCGATCATGCTATAAAAATTAGGGCTTAGACTTGTTTTAGGCAAACAATTTAAAACAAAATACGAATAAGATTTGGTGCAGGTCTTTTATAATCCGAGTTGTCGAAGAGCTTCCGGTTTCGGTTTATTGACCGAACTTTGGTCGGCTTCAAAGAAGCCATGTAGTTGACGGATCCTTGTTGGGTGACGCATTTTACGAAGTGCCTTGGCTTCGATTTGTCTAATTCTCTCACGGGTAACCTTGAACTGTCTACCAACTTCTTCGAGCGTTCTACTGTAGCCATCTTTCAAGCCAAAACGCAGAGATAACACATTTCTTTCCCTTTCGGTGAGTGAATCAAGGACATCTAAAATTTTCTCCCGGAGCAAGGAATATGCAGTCATATCATATGGATTCTCTGCCCCTTTATCTTCAATGAAATCTCCGAAGTTTGTATCATCACTATCTCCGACAGGGCTTTGTAGNGAGATCGGTTGTTGAGCCATTTTCATGATACTCTGCACTTTATCCAAAGGGAGACCCATTTCATTTGCGACTTCATCCGGTGTCGGTTCATGCCCGAGTTCTTGAAGTAATTGTTTCTGAACCTGCATTACCTTATTCAAAGTTTCGATCATGTGAACCGGTATACGAATGGTTCGAGCCTGATCGGCAATGGACCTGGTGATTGCCTGACGAATCCACCAAGTGGCATAGGTTGAGAACTTGTAGCCTCTACGGTATTCAAATTTTTCCACCGCTTTCATNAGTCCCATATTTCCTTCCTGAATTAAATCGAGGAAAGAAAGTCCGCGGTTGGTGTATTTTTTTGCGATTGAAATAACAAGGCGAAGGTTCGCNTCTACCATTTCNGTCTTTGCCTTGTGGGCAAGGCGCATGAAACGCCTGAGATCTTTGATAAGTTGAGNCAGTTCCTCAGGATCCATGCGGAACTTGGACTTGGCAGTTTCAAGTTCAGCAAGGACACGATCCATTTTCACCCCTTTTCGTTTTACCTTNACGGTATCTTTCTTGGAGAGTTCCAAGTTGTTTACATTTCGGGTGATCGCTTTTAACTCCGGACCCACTTGAGTTAAGAAATCTTCGAATACCTTAAGTTTAAGACAACATTTTTTGAAAATAGGTGCCAATTCACTTTCGTATTTCTTAAATCGGGTTACGGAGCGTTTTCTTTGCGTTTGGTTNGAAGCANTTTCAATGCTTTTCCANGCTCGNTCGATTTTANTNTAGAGGTCTTCGAGAAGCAGAAGCTGTTTNGCCAANTTTTTAAAGTAGGTTTCCCTGCTATCAATNTTTTTATCCAAAACGACNCGGTCAAAACGNTCCTCTCTGGAAAGTAACTTCTGGCAAATATCCATTTGAAANTCNGTGGTCAGGGAAACGGAATATATTATTTTGAGAGCAGANCTTTCTGCCGCCTCAATTCGTTTTGAAATATCGACCTCTTCTTCTCGAGACAACAATGGAACTTGNCCCATTTGNTTNAGATACATTCGGACGGGGTCGTCCAGCATGTCGCTTTGGTTTGAACGAGCACTTTCTTCTTCGCTTTCTTCCTTTTTCTTCTTGAATTTATCAACTTCAGCAGAATCAAGTAGTTTAATTTCCAAGTTGTTGAAGATGGAAATCACATTTTGCAATTCTTCCGGTTGAGTTGCGATTTCNGGAAGGGCTTTATCGACATCCTTGTATGTTAAAAAACCTTGTTCACGGGAAAGATGAATGAGTTCCCGTACTTTTTCATTCATTTCGTCATTGAGGGCATGAGGCTCAATGTTTTTGTTCAAAGATTTTGCAGCTTCTTTTGCNGAAGANTGAATNGTTGCTGTTGTTTTTGAGGTCTTTTTGGAGGCAGNTTTTNGTTTCCCNTTTNCCGCCTTTNCNAAACCTTTTANGGNGCTGGCGGAACTNNCCTTNGTCTTAGTGGTACTCGTNTTTGCNGTACTACTTTTCGATTTGGATCCANCGGTTTTGGTNTTGGCGGTAGATGCCTTAGCAANCACTGTTTTTGGNTTTGNNNGTGGATTTTCTCGATNNGGGAGAGACTCGAGGCTTGGAAGCAANGGACTTGGNGGGAGCAGGCTTTGCTTTTGAGCTGGTTTTTTTNGTTTTTGGCGTAGGCATGAAGTGNTTAATTCGGAGGTGAAGAGAGTGATANAGTGGGTGGGGAGTTTCGGAGTTTTCTAATTTCTTTCAATTCGTTTCTTAATTCCATGAGGGTAGCATTTTCCTCTGCAGCTCGAAGATGGGCACGGATTTTCTCTTCTCTTTCTTTCGAACTCCGGAGAAAGAGGACGGAGAGGCACTCATTGGCAAGTTGAAGGAAAGTGTCCTTTTCTTCATCACCGTGATCTTTGTACAAGCAATGGTGAAANACTTTTCTTTCCTGATCATTTTCCAAAAAGTCTTCCATCCGACGAAAGTCCATGGGTCCGTCTGCGTTAACCTCAGCAAAGATCTTTGCCAAGATAGTACCAGCAGTTGTNTGGAGATTGAGCCAACTNGGCTCGATGAGGTAGGCAAGTGGCCCCGCAATCCGATCATCATGCAAAAGGATGAACAATAAATCATCTTCTACATTTGTCAATCGAACAGGGCTATTATCTTTCGTTTCCTTGTTCGAGGGATTCGGGTTTTGGAGTCGGTATTTTGGCAGTTTTTGTTTTTCAAATTTGGAGAAATCTTGCTTNACCGCTTCNTTNGAGACTCCNAGGAGAGTNGCCAGTTCTTTNAANTAGCTCTCTNTAATCACAAGGGAATCAANTTTATTTAGTGAAGTAAAAATGAAGTCACATATNTTTTTGCTAATGTTGGGACTGCTNATGTCTTCACCTAGTTGNAANTTTTTAATTACATATTCAATCATGGATATTGATTCNTCCAAAATTTNATTGAGGCGCGTTTTTCCTTCATTCAGAAGGATTTGATCCGGATCACTTCCCACAGGAATGGTGGCAAATCGAGCATTGAGACCANTCCCAATAAAAATGGGTACATATTTTAGTCCAGCTTTTCTNCCAGCTTCATCNCCATCGAGCAGNCAAATNACATTTCGNGGATTTGATTTCTTTAATAAGTCAGCCTGNGATTCGGTAAAGGCGGTACCTTGAGGTGCAATTACAGTCTCAAACCCTTCGATAAAGCAGCGAATTGCATCTAATTGCCCTTCAACCAAGATGAAATCACTTTGATCCTTGATTGCTTTATTGGCGAGATGAAGGTTGAATAAAATTTGGCTTTTTTGAAAAATTGGGGTTTCCGGAGAATTTATATATTTAGGTGCCTTCTTTTCTCCCCATTCTGGGGTAGCGGCAAGTTTTCTAGCAGTGAAACCACAGATTCGNCCTAGTTTTTCATGGATCGGTATCATCAACCTTCCTTGAAAGCTTGATACGAGTTTTCCTTGACGCAGCTTTTCCCGGAAGAGTCCGGATTTACTCATGATTTCCTTACTGAAATTCTGAAGTATCAAGTGTTCAGCTAAAGCAAATTCATCGGTTGGAGCATATCCAATCCCAAATTCAACTGCAGTTTGAGCAGAAAACTTTCTCTCTTCAATCCAATATTGCCAAGCCACTTTAGACTCATTTGTCTCNAGCTTGAGCTGNTNCATGAACCATTTTTTGGCTTCTTCATTGACCGCATGCAATTCGGCACGAATGGACTTAACAAAAGATTGGGATGCCCCNCCGCTTTCATAGCGTAAAGGGATGCCAAATCTTTGAGAAAGAAATTCAAGAGCTTCTTGAAAGTCCAGATTCTCCACTTTCTGAACAAAAGAAATGGCATCTCCCGTTTCGCCTGAGCTAAAGCATTTAAAAAACCCCTTTTGTGGATGCACATAAAAGGAAGGGGTTTTTTCTTGTTGAAAAGGACTGAGTCCAACCCAACTTGAACCACTTTTTTTTAACTCAACATAGGGGGCGACCAAATCAAACAGATCGATTCTCTCTTTTAGTTCATTGATAAATCCTTCTGCAAGTCTAGGCATCTCAAAAATTTATGCTTACAAGGATTTGAGTTTTAGAAGTTCCATTTTTGATTGCTCGTGCAATGCTGACCCTGTTGGAGCAATCTTCATTACTTCTCGGTACAGGATACTTGCAGTTACGGGCATCTTCTCAACTAAGTGATAGCGTCGGGCCAACTCCCAAAGGATTTCAGTGGATTCCGGGAATATTTCTTTGGCTTTTTCGAGCTCAACAAGATATCTCCTAGCACTTAGTGTTTCACGAGCAATACGAAGATAGTCCATCCGGGTTTCCAAGTCGAACGGGTTGTGTCGAATTGCCTCAAGAATGGTCATTTCTGCTTCGGTTTCCTCCCCCAGTTGGAAATGAGCTTGGGAACTCGATCTCCAGGCTTCCGCATCTGAAGGGTTAGCCTTGAGTGCTTCCCGAGCATGAAATAATGCCTCTGAGTAGCTCGAATTTAGATAGGCCATTCTACTTTTTTCAAGTGAGCTCATTTCAATCTCTTCCTCTGCTGGAATCGCGAAGGCGTCGGCTAAGTTAAAGGGAATGGAAGGGTCTTCTATTACAGGAGAATCTATAATGGTTGATTCTGGTAAGGACTGGGCGGGGACTCCGGATATGGTGGGAGTACTTGGTAGTTTGGGCCCAGAAGAAACCACGGCATCTTCCGTTTTGGGGGACCCATAAAGAAGGGCATGGGCTAAGACAGTGACCCCTTTTTCATTGGTAGAGACATCGGCTTCAAGCAAGTCGGCAAGCCTTCTCCGCCTAAGGAGGTTTGCGATTTCTTCCCTTAGTTCAGTCGAGTCAATCGTACCGGGGTGTGTTTTTTCAAGGGCAAGGGCCAAGGTTTCGGCTTGATCCTCATCTTTCTCCTTTAGGCTTACCTGAAGTAGTCCAAGCAGAGGCTTGGTACTAAGGGTCTCTTCTCTTTTCGCAGATTCACGATACCACCTCGAGGCTTGAGCCCATAGTTTCTTACGGAAAAATAGGTCGGCCAAGATCAGTGAATCTTGAGCAGTACAAAGATCTGGGGCTCGCGAAAAGGCATTGATTGCTTCGGTTTCCAGTCCAGATTTTTGCAACAACCTAGCATAACTTAGCCACGCCCCTTTTTCATCGGGAAAATTTTCTAAGAATTTTTCAAGGTTTCGTTTTGCATTTTTTTCATCTCCTGACTGGAGAAATGCTTCTGCAGCTTCGCGATAGATTTCGGTGGGTGCTCCAGCTGATAAAGCTTGTTCGAATCTAAAAGCGGCCAAAGGAAAGTTTTTGGCATCAAATAAAGAACGTCCCAATTGGACCAGCACTTCATTGGAATCAGGAAATTTTTGGTTCTGTTCTCTCAAGAGAAGTATGGCGGCTTCGGGGTTCCCTTCCATTCTCTTTGCAATTGCCTCTGATAGATCAGGTGCCATCGGTTTGTTGTCGAGGCTTACATCAGTTTCAGACTGCTCGATCTTTGGTTCTTCACTACAGCTAATCAGTAGAACCAAGATTGACCCGTACAATTTGATTGATAAGCATGTTCTGGATTTAGGCATGGATTGTTTTTTACAGAGAATTTTAAAAGGTCAAGCAAGGGGATTTCTTTTGCTGTTTTGGATGATAAACGGCTTGTTTGCAAACAAGCAAAACATTACTGGCAATATTTCATTTTCAAGTTTGAAAGTGGATCAAGCAGATTCCAATCAAACTGCGGTATTTTATCGAAAAACCGCTCCCACTGCATTTGAATTCCATAAGTCGTTAAATCTTGTGATTGAACAGTTTCAGGTTCGAGAAAAAATCGAACTGAATCCAAACAATTTTCCTAAAATTGTGATCAAACTTGATACCTCCGCATCTCCCGGACTTCAGGTTTCAATCGGATTATTGGACGGCTTGCTCGAGTTACTCAAGAATCGAGGTTATGAAAAAGAAAAAGTTGAACTTGTTTGTTTTCAACTCGAGGAAGTTCGAAGAGCAAAAGGTTATCGTTTGATTTCAGAGATGGATTTTTACAAAGGGCATCTCGTGAGTAGCCCCAAGAACCTAAATTTCTTTGAGCCAGATTGGTTTCATGACAGCCCCATGCCACCAAAGGTTCATGACCGGGCAAAGTTTTACCTCCAATTTCCAAATGATCGAAAAAAGAGAATGGAAGAGGAAAGGAAGAGTTACCTACCTTCCGTTTTGTTAGAAGATCAGGTCTACTGGATCAATTTAGCTACGGTGATGGATGATTCCAACCTTGGAATCCTCGGGGCTTCTTCCAATATGTCTATTGGTATGGCAAGTAATACACGTCGTTTCGCTGGCGATCCAACTCTGGGGGCAGCTGCAGTGACTGAAATCCTTGCAATTCCAGAAATTTGGAAAAAAAGAATTTTTTCAGTTCTGGATCTTTCTCGTTTTCAATTTGCAGGTGGTGGTGATTTTAATGCAGAGTTTTTAGGCTCCCATNANGCAATCCTTTTGAGTCGAAACCCATTCGCAGTGGACTCGGTTGCGTGGGGATTTCTCGCCCAGTCAAGAGAAAGGAGAAAGTTTACTTCCCGTACGAAAGNAAATGCATTGATCTTTAAGTATGCGGAGTCACTGGGTCTTGGTGTGGTAATGAATCCACAAGTTTTTCGGGTTCCATAATTTTAATAGTCCTACATGAAACTTGTGAAGTTATCCGTATAAAAATAATATTATAAAAATTGGAAGAGCTAGGAAAACTCCGAGTCAAAAATAAAATTTATGTTCTTTTTCACTTAGTTTTCTCACTGTTCTAATACCTTTTGCCAACTACCCATGCCAATCAAGACCATAAGAAAAATAATAACCGATCCGCTGATCGTCGTATTTATTGTAAGGAGTCAAAATCTCATTAAAATATTTTACCTAGCGTTATTCATCATTCATTCTTCCCTTACTTTCGCCGAGTCATGGCCGAATTGGTTGGGGCCAAATTATTCTGGAGCACTTGAAGATGTCCTTCTATCCATACCATCCGGAAATAAAGAATATGCTCAAGTCTGGTCAGAGAAAGTCGGAGATGGATGGTCTGCTCCCGTGGTTGCGGATGGACGAGTCATTTTGCATGACCGAAGCGAGGAAAGCGAGAGAGTTCATTGCATGGAAGTAAATTCTGGTAGACAATTATGGACCTATTCTTTCGCTAGCAATTATAGAGATGACTTCGGCATGAGTNNNGGTCCTCGCTCCACCCCTGCGGTTGGACGAGGAGTTGTGGTAACCCATAGCCCGAGCGGGGTTGTTTGCGGGATTAGACTTTTAGATGGTAAACTTATTTGGAAGAGAGATCTGGTTCAGGACTTCCAGTCCCCCNAAGGTTTTTTTGGTAGATGTTCATCTCCGTTGATCATCAAAGATAAGGTAATTTTTGCTGTTGGTGGTTCGAAAGCTGGCTTAGTTTCATTATCTTTAAAGAATGGGNNGACCTATTGGAAATCCAAACCGCGTGAAGCAGATTATGCATCCTGTATACCGTATGAGGGGGAGGGAGGTACCCTGGTTTTGTCTTTTCTACGAGATGGATTTTTGGTGGTGGATGCNGAAACGGGGGAGGAAAAGTTTTTTTCCCAAATCAGGTCTCCAATAAATGCATCTGTAAACGCTGCATCTCCGCTCGTAATCGGNCGGCAGGTATTTGTTAGTGCATGTTATGANGTGGGGGCATCTCTTTGGAAATTAGACTCGAATCNAGCTATGAAAAGNGCAGTAAATTTAGATCTGGTATGGAAGGACCAGGGGATAATGGATTGTCATTATTCTACACCCGTTGAATACCAAGGATATCTATTTGGCTTTCATGGTAGGCAGGAGAGGGGTTCATGGTTGAGATGTATAGANGTGGCGAGCGGAGAAATTAAATGGGAATATAGAGGGNTAGGGTGTGGAAATCTTCTCCGTTTAGGGGATAAATTGGTCGTGTTAAGTGAATCGGGAGAATTACTGATTTTACCAGCAAGTCCTGAATCATTTGAGGTNCTTTTCCGNCAACAGGTACTTGGGNCCTGCCGAGCCCATTTTGCTTATTATAAAGGTTTTATNTTACTTNGGGANANTCGAAGGATTTCTTGTCTNAGGGTAANAAACTAAATTTTNTAGNGTCTGANCCGNNNNCNCANAGNNCTCAAAAGGAAAAAACTGAAAACCCTTTGATCTGAAAAGACGGGTAGGATCTTATTTCCTACAATCCTGTATAATCCGGATCCAGATTTCGCGAAGATCGTACATACGCAAATCAGATTCATGGAGGTATTTAGAGAAAATCTTGGGACTGTGATGAGAAAAAAGNCGGTTTAACCGCATCGATTCGTTCAATGCGGAATGNGCTTTNTTNAGGTGACATACCGCCAAAAGAAAATCGCCCAGATCCAAGCAATTTGCNGCAAGCAAGCAGTGCCTTTCCGCATCCGCCAAACTACCGCAGTAACTCCAAGACAGACANGGTTCAGGTNGNTTGCGNTTNTGACGCATCAAATGNTCCCATGAAGCTCTNAGGTAGGAAAAGAATGCAGTTGAAGAGATATAAACGGGGTGACGGTGAATGGTGTAGGGATCCATTTTTCTCACCTCATCNATATCCAGAGGGCGAAGTTGTTGGATTTCATCAACATCCATATCNATTTCNTCNGTAGATGACCAATCATCNCGNTGCCAACCCATGAGTGNNGCAGCCGCATCCAGACGATCCGGATTCTTTTTTACTTTNTTNTANACCGTAATAAAGCGGGCNACTTCNTTATCCGACTTTCGGAGGAAGTNNTGCCAATCAGCCTCATTCCANGCAACCTCTTCGTTATCGTCCCAGTCTCCGTCGTGGTTGCTTTCAAATTCGTATTGGCTCATNCTGAAAAAAACTTAATNATNAGGTNNTANNTANNTTNTCTNACTAGAATTGAAGTAGGTCAATTAATTTTTTACAATTTTTTNNAANGTTANGCTAATGNATGATGAAAAATGAGAANCAGGATTNTGTATTTTGGNCGGGTTCAAGGAGTTGGATTTCGATGGAATGTTGCGGAAATAGTTAAANGTTTTCAACTTACTGGGTTGGTTCAAAATTTACCNAATGGTTCGGTTGAANTTGTTTTNGAGGGTACAGATTCAGAAATTAAAAAGGCAAGNGTTGCGATTGATCGAAAGATGAAAGGGTACTGGACGAATAAGGAAATGGAAANNANGGAAGGAGAAGCTCACTTTTCAGACTTTTCAATTGAAAGAAGAAACAGGTAAGCATCTCTGAAGGCTTAAGATTGCCATAGATGTACCATATTGCTTGTGGTAATTNTACAATGGGAAATCCCACCAGGAACCATCTTTTTCCTGAAGAGGTACNAGGATTTTAGCCATCTTTTTTTGGTACTTTTCTTTTTCAGGCANGGGTAGTGTATCCACACATAAGGAAGCGTAGAGGTGTCCATAGTAAAAAAAATAGCCAGCAACTGCGAACCATGATTCATGAGGTATCGGCCTTTTTCTGGCTACATCCAACCAGCCATTTCGAGCAAACAACCGATCCAGGCAAAGCATGTGAACCTGATCGTCGATTTGGTCATTGCCCCACATCTGTAAGGCATAATTACAAGCATGGGAACGCCCTAAGCTACCCGCTGGTCGATTAATTCCGGCNCGGGGACGATTTTTCAAGTACTCCCCATACAGATAACTATGATCTGGTAGCCTTTGCCTAAGAATTGCTGCGATTGCTCGGGATACCAGCCTTTCTGGAACTTCTACACCAGTTTCTTGCGCTTTTTTTAGGGCAATTAAGCCGGTAGCATTCACAAAAGAAATGGAAGATCCGGAGGGCTTTTGAGTCTGTGCCCTGAAGTCATAATAACCCCATCCGCCATCGATCGATTCGTATTTTTCAAGCATGGAAACTTGATGCTCGATTACTGCTTGNATTTGTTTTTTTCTTTTCTTGCTTGAAGCCCTTTCATAAAGNTTGGCTAAGGCTTGTAAACCGAAGGAGTGGGACCAAACATTGTAAATTGCCATGGGAGTTGCACGCCGAAGATTGGGTAGCTCTTCAAGGAGAAAAACTTCCCCTCTTTTAATAGTTTTATCAAATTTTGAATCCTGTCCTTTTGCTTCAATAAGTGCAGATGTGCTTAATGCGGTAACGGCAAGCCTAAAGGCTCGATGGGAGCCAGGGATCGGTGCGAAGATATTGAGTCCCTTGGTCTGAGTAGCAGAACCCCAAGAACCATTGTCATTCTGATTTTCTAAGAGGAAGTCACAACCGCGGNCGATTGCATTAAAAATTTGACTAGTGGAGGAATTATAATCTTGGGCCAATATGATTTGGCATAGAAAGAACCAANCTAAACCAATGAGAGTTAANNGCCTCAATTCTTTGGTTTTTCTTTGAGAACTTTATCCCTCATTGTGATCCCGCTAAGAATCTCAAGGGTNTCACCCGCCTGCTTTCCCACATCGATNCTTTTTTTCCTGCTCTTCCCCGATTTGTTCAAAACATAAACATGCTTGATTTCGGGATCATAGTCATCTTTGAAAACAAACTTGGCAGGAAGGGTGACTGCAGANTTTTTTTCATATGCTACAAAAGTGAAGGAACATGCAGTTCCGGGGGCAGGATTATTGAATCCTTTTGGCAGAGTGAATGCTAGAATTGCATNATATTTGTTTGGCGAGTGGGGGCTGTCACTTACAGATTCTACNTTGGCATTTATTTTTTCTTCCGGCAATGAAGAGAAAATAAGTTTTCCNGGAAGATTTTTTTNCACGAGAGAAAGATCTTTTTCTGGGATCTCGACAATAGCCTTGAACCTCTTACTTGGGCATATGGTNANGATTTCTTCATAGGCTTTTAAGTTTCCACCTTCTTGTAATTTGTTTTTGAAGGGCACGGTACCTGACCATTTTCCTCGCTCAAAGGTTCCCCAATATACTTTTCCATCTACTGGACNNTTTAAAGTCATATTTTTCAAGTCCNGCTCTAAATCTCTCTTCTTTTTAACTAAGATTTTTTTTTCCTGTTCCATCTTGACGAGCCTGAGCTTTTTTAATTTTACTTCAGCGGGGGTTGTTTTCCTTTGTGCNGAGAACATTAATTTTTCACGATCAAAAGAATCTTGCATGGCCTTTTGGCTGCGAGGTGCCTGAATCGTGTTGAAATCTTCGAAATTCTTTTGAGCAGATNCCACGCTGAATTTANNNTAATCTACCTGGTTCTTTGCNCGCTGCAGGATGATTTCTTCAGTTTCTTCGGTGAGATCATCCTCNTGNTACATTTTCTCTAACTGGTTTAATTCCTCTTGCGAGTAGAGTAAATAATCTTGGACACGCTTGAGATTCATCTGCAGAGATTTTTTTTGAAATGGGAGNTCCTNNCTTTTGAATCTTTCCANGTCTTCTTTAACATATTNTTCATTGAGCTCAATCGCTTCCATTTCTATTGGAACNAAGCTTTCTGCAAGTTTGAGCTCAACNNCAAGGATCTGNAAATCAATCTCTAATAGCCTTAATTNATGGGAAAGGTTATGNATTTGCTGACGAATTTTTTCATGGTCAAGTTGAACAAGGATTTCATCTTTTTTTACCTTTTTACCTTGTTTAGTAGATTGTACTACTCTGAGATCACTCCAGTAATTTGTTTTGATNGCCAGGGTTTGGGCATCNATATCTTCAATGAAGCCTTTGAGCGTGAGANTGATTTTAAAAGGTTTTATTTCTGCCCGTATNGTTTCAGTTTCCGTGNGATCCTTGGTTTCTTTTTNCCCCTGANTCGGAACTTGAAGGCTAGCATTTTTATCAAGCGATGGGCTNTTTTCTTTTTTATCCTTTGAAAAGNTAATTTTTTCAGCTGAAAAAACNAGTAATNTTAGAATAGNTAANAANNAAATTCGTTTAAATAGAAATGTCATAATGAACAGAATTAGAANCCGNTTAACAAAAAATGAATCTTCANANCCTCCTAGGTTTCNTTGNATAGGCTGANTGCAAAANATTTTGTGAANTGNGACATGGTTGNGTTTANCCACGACCAGAGGNAAGNACCCAAAANCTTAATCGATTTGCTCGACTTCAAGAGGGAANCTGAGCTTTCCCCCATTTCGGGCAATCATTCTGAGTACAGACTGGGTGGCTTTCTCAACNANNAAATCACTCTCAACTCCTAANGCTAAAGCAGTTTCTTCAAGATTACTAACGGCAATCGGTTTCAAAGTTTTGGTATTTTGTGGTTGAACCACTTCTTCTTCAGCTTCGGGTAGCCTAGAACCATCTTCTAGGGTGNTTTCAACTTCATTCTGCTGAATTCGGCTTTGGGTTGATTTCATGGTTTCTGTCTGGGTGGATGTTTGGACTCCCGATTGTTCAAAAGATATTGGAGAAGTTGGAGTCATATCAACAGTGGGCGGATCATTTGCTAAAAGNGGAGTGGCAAAATCGGACAATGTTGGANGCTCGGTGGAATCTTCTGAGACCGTGTTAATATCTGTTTCNNTTGGGAGTTCTTTTAAAGTTTCCTGCTTTCCAGTTAATTTTCTTCCCANTTCCTCAAAGTATTCTTCTTGCTCGAGGTTTTCTAATCTTTCTTGGGCAATTTCTAATTTTTCTGAGATTTCAGTCTTTTCATTTTCCAGTTCTGCAACCGGAGCTTGCACCAAGTCAGAAGACACCTTGAGACCATCCTCAAGAGCAGAAATTCTTTTGTGTAATGCGTCCTTTTGAGCAAGGACNTCTTTAATTAGNTCACTNGTATCGTCCCTTTTTCGAGCCACTGAAATTTTGCTTTCAATTTCATCTTTTTGCTTGGAAAGTTCTTCGATCGCCCACCTGATTGAAGCTGTCTGGTCATTTGACATANTATTATGGTTAAATGAAATTTTGATGAAATCAAGGCATTACGCTGAAATTATTCATTTTTNGTTCTCTAAGAGCNCATGATACCATTCGAGATATGATTCAAATGTATTATTCAAAGTAAAGTTCTGCATGTAAAATTGAAAAGCATTCTTTTTTATTTTTTCCGATGGATTCGAATGCAATATTTGGATTATTCGCTGGGCCAAATCATCAGGGTCATTATTTCTAAAAAGAAATCCAGTGTGGTTGTCCTTTACTGCTTCGCAATGCTCTGGGGTGTCGGATGCAAGCACAAGGGTTTTTTTAGCAAACGCTTCGATTACNGAAAGAGGGGGCCCGCCTTCCGATCTGGAAGAACTTATCAACAGATCAAAGGCTGCAATAAATTCCTCACCGTTTTTCTTGAGGCCGGTGAGGACGAATTTGTCTGAAATTCCATATTTTAGGGAAAGTCTATTAATTTCATTAGCTTCTTCTCCTTCTCCCACCAGAAAAAATTTAACTTTTAATTCTTTGGGTAGTTTCCTCACTGCTTCAATCAGGAGTTTTTGGTTTTTTCTCTTGTCGACGGTACCCACAATTCCAGCAATCGAAAAACCTTTCATTCGAAGCATCTCGATCTCCGAAAGGTGGGGGTCGCCCTGAGGGGTGGGGGTACCTTGCTCGATTGGAAGGATTCCATTGGATAGGACTGAACAATGTTTGTTTTGAAGACCTTTCTTGCGTAGCAGAATTTTAGAAGTCATTGAAATGGCAATGACCTGATCTAATAATTCCATTACCGATACATCTTTTTTTTCCTGTTCCCTGCTTTTATAAATTCCCCATCCGTGCATTGTTTGCAAAACGGGAATTTTTCTTTGCCTGGCACTTGTCGCGATTAATGAAATTAAGGATGGGTTGGCGGCATGGGAATGAACCAGTTCAATCTCAAACTTTTGGATATAATTTCTCAGTTCAATTGCGGTTTTATAAATCNTTTGATGTTCCCTGGAAAAAGTAGAATCTAAAAAAAGGATCGGGATTTGTAAGCTCTTCAGTTCATCGAGATGATTTTGATAATTGGAGTAATCGCCCACTCCCTCATCGGTGCATGCAACCCAGACCTGATCCCCTCTGGCTTTTGAATTCCTGGCAAGATCGACGATCATTTTCCCTGCACCCCCCTGGAGGAAAGTTGAAATATGGAGTAAATTCATGGATGCAGATGATGAATTCTAGAGTTCGGTCTTGCTACCTTGATTTTTTGCTCGATCGATTTCCAGTGGGTCGAACTCATACCAAGAATGAAAGAAGATGGATCCATATTCATTTCTTGCAGTTCGCTCCTTGGATCCAACACCTGGACTCCATTCCAGTTATTAGACTTCGAATTNGAATCTAAAATATGAATTTGTTCANAACCTCTTNTTTTTAAAAAGGAAAATAAAAACTTTGATTTGTGGTTGAGGCCCCATAAATAAATTTTTTTAGCATTATAAAGATCACCAAGATCGAGACCCTGAAGATAGTATTCTTTAAAAGCCAAGATGCTGAAGGAAAATATAGCATCAGTAGTCCGTAGATCTTCTTGGCATCTTTTTAAGTACCTAGATTGAGTATTTTTAAGTTCAAATTCGGTGGGGAATTCAACAACGGGGCCAAAAAGAAGAAAATCTTTATCTTCACAAGCAGAAGAAATAACTTTTTGATTATGTTGCATCACTTCACAATTTGTTGCGTTTCCAGGATCCAAAAAATGGGGATCNATTTCATTTCCCAAAAGCAGATCCANGAGAACATGGTTGTTTAAAAACCGTCGGTCTGAAACNTTTGAAGAATAAGCAAATTCCATTATGTCCAGATCAAAGGCAGCTTTTCCTTCTGCAAATTGTGGAAAGAAGCAAAGTGCTCTTAAACCAAGATCTAGCAGGCATTCATCAAGCAGATTTTCAGGCACTGGGAGTCGGTTTTGTTGAAGATAGTGAAGATACGCATTTCGGATGCTGTGCTCATTCCGCAAAGAAGGAAGAAGGACATCCCTTTCCTCGTACACTTTCGAATCTCTTCTGGAGAGAGCACCCGGGTGCCAGAGCATCTCACCTTTTGCTTCGGGTACATAGGCTGAGATCAAGCCGTTTCTTACTAATCGCAATGCAAATTCATAATCTCCTAAAACTTCGTAATTGGAATCAAAANAGCCGACTTTTCTATGAATTTCAGCCCTCCACATCGGTTGNGCCCCATATGGATAGTGCACAAATAAAGAAGCAGGAAAAAAATCTTGAGAGGGGCAAGGAGTCTTCTTTTCGTCTTTTCCTGAAGGTTCCAGAGCAGAAACCTTCTCCATGTTTCCATAGGCAAGGCTAATTTTACCATCCTCATCGAGAGCATTGCTTAACCTTTCAAGGCAGTCCTCGTCGTGTCGGTCGTCCGTGTTAGCATTGCAAAGGTATACCCCCTCCGCATCTTNAATCCCCTGGTTCCAAGCTGCATAAAGAGATTCTCTGTTTTCAGTCCTCAAATATTTTATGTTGGTATACTGTTTTTGAAACAACCGAACCATTTCTCCCTCGTTCTCCTCGGAACCACTATCAATCACTANAATCTCTAGCAGACCTTTTTGGNAGAGAGTCTGCTTGATTAAATCTTCCAAGCATCCAGNAAGGTAAGCAGAGGAGTTGTAGGTGGAAACTAAGGCACTTACCTTCAAGGCTTAAAAACTTTATCTTGGTTTTCTCTAAGAAATTCTTGGTATGAATTTTTCATCTCATCTGTAATGAGGTGNTCAGCTGGGGTCCCCTTGTATTCAAAAGTTTCTATTTCGTTATCCGAAAATTCTAAGGGCAAAAGAAATTTTTGATAGCATTGGCTGCCAAGGTTCTGGTTGTAGTCGATGATGTCTCCCCCAATCGATGGATATAATTGGAGCATCTTTAAATAGGAGTCTTGCAAAAATTCAACAGGTTCTTCTGGAAACTTTTTGATTGCAGAACTCATATATCCAGAAGGCTCCCGGACCGTAAAAATAATTCTTTGCGGAAAACCAAACATCTTTTTGTAACCTTCAAACTCTTCAAAGTTTCCGTTCGCTGCTTTAAGTACTAAGTCCAGTTCTCCTTGTTCATTTTTACGACTTCGGTCGAGAAGATTTTTTGCTAAATCACAAAGAAACCTATCTTTATCAATACCACCTGGCATTGCTACAAATGGTTTCAATATTACGCCTAGTCCCCAGTCACTTACACTGTGGATTGACTTTTTTCTGATTTGCCTAAGCAAGTAAGTGGACCCAGTCCTCGGAGGACCATAAATATAAATCCATTTAAGCATAACTAAACCTATAAATATTTTTTAACTTAAAACTAGCGAGTATTTTTGGGGCTTAGGTTTAGGGTAATTTACTTCTTACCGGTAAGCCCACAATAATCCATCCGGTTGGATTGGTATCTCGTCGGATGTGAAATTAAGTTTTACCTGAAAACCATACTCCAACAAAAGTTTAAGGCAGTTATCATGTTCATCACCATGAGTTCCGACGATTATATTTTTAATCTTAGTAATGCTTCCATTTGCACTCTTAAGAGCATCCGTTGCCTCTCCTTGAATATCAATTTTAATAAGGTCAATCTTTTCTGTTTCTAAGATGATATCGATGAGTGAAATATTTTTGGGGATAGCGCCATGTCGAAAATCAATATCTGAAATATCATTTAACAAAGCATTAGCATAAGCATGATTAACCATGTTCTGATCCCCATCGATTCCAAGGACTTTTATCGATCGGTCAAAAAATTTTGCCTTTAAACTATAATAACCCCAAGCTGACCCGATATCCACAAAAGTTTTTATTTTAGAGTTTTTTAGGATATGATCAAAAACAGTCTCTTCAAAGGGTTCATGCAGGTTGATGGATGAATAGTACCTCTCCAAGGCTACCTCGTATATGGTATCTTTAAAGCATTGGATGCCGTTATTGTATTTATGAATGGGTCTTTTCACTAAGGTAGATGTAATTCGACCACTTTGGCTTTCGGCCAAATTCTCCGACGAGCTTAAATTGGTTCTGCTTCATGTAAGAATTAAAATCTTTAGCTAACGAGATATTTTCATAACAAGGCTCAAAGAAGACTTCAGTTACGATTAGATTGAATTGTGAAATGTTGCTTCCAAGGCTTCTGATTATATTCAGGTCTGCCCCTTGACAGTCGGTAACCAGGGTGTCGTACTCCTCGAGATTAACAGAGCCATCTTGAAACAAGATATCAAGCCTAGTAGGTTGAAGTTCAATCGTATCGAGGTGATGAAAATTGTCATCTTCAAAGTGATGATTCGTAAACGCAAAAATGGAACTTCTTTCACTTTGTTTGGATTGGTTAAATGCAACTTTTTCAATGGTATCGTAAATTAAGGCACACATGGAGGTTTGATTCGGGAAACCCTCAATATTCTCCTCAAGTTTTGGATAAATATTTGGGTCTGCTTCGATCCAGTATACGAGCTTTCCAAGGTTATGATATAAATCCCTTTCTTGCCCGCTGTTTGCCCCAACATGGATGATGCCCTTGTGGCTGTGAACCTCGATGCAATCTTTTAAACTAAGCATCGAAATTATATTTAAATTGAATCAAATCTTCTTGGTATAAATTCTCCACAATATTACGGGATTNNTGGTCGTAATATGAAGTATAGTGCTGATGTGAGCTTTGGTTTAAATTGGNCAATTTAATCTTATCCAACCCTACGCTCTCACATACCTGATCAAAGTCATTCTGAAGGTTTTCAACTTTACCTATAAAATCAAATTTGGGTGAAATGAAATAATTTTGTGGCAATACATGGTAGCCCAGAAGGGCGTCGTTTAAAGGCATGAAAGTTTTATGTACCGATGAATTGCAACAAAAGTTATGATCAACTTCTTTAAAAATATTTTGAGGATTGTGATCTAAAAAAAACTCGATCTCCAAAACAAAATTTTTGAAAGAGATATTGTTATTCGTAAAAAATGTAAACGCNGACACTATTCTTTCAAAGGGGTTTCTGGTAAAAGAAAATTTAAAATAACTTGGATTTTCAGAATAAAGTTCAAAAAGTCTTTTATTCCTCCACCACTTGTTTTCTTTCGCAAGTTTGTTTCCTAAGGATGGGGATGCATGTTTTTTAAGAGCAACTTCAATGGTGGTTCCTGCACATTTTGGAATATGAGAATATATGAATTTGAATGGATGACTAATCATCGTAGAAGGAAACCGATTCAATAGTAGAGATAAAATATTATGGTAGAGAATGAACTGTACAGAAAGATATGAATTAGAAATATTTGTCTAGGATTACTAAATTCTCATTTAATACAGATTCTACTAATTCCAGGGGAATATTTTTTGAATGAACGTTTTCCTCAATAAAATCAGGAATATCAATTTTGGATTCACCATATTTTAATTTGGTATTGAGAATCTTTAGGGTAATTTCTGGAAGATTACACGCTAAGGAGAAAAAGTAAAAAATTGAAACATAGAAGTAAGGATGGAGTTCAGTGGTACACAATTGATTGGAGGAATTTCTCAAAGAAGAAAAAAGGGAAAAATCCAGATCATCCTGCCCAGAAAATAAATAGAAATAGAATAAAATNACTTTTTCTAAATANCTAAGNCTGGGGTGGTCTTTTGTNAGAGCAATTTTGACCACTTGATTAAANTGCTCTTTTTGGTTTTTGNCNATNCAGTGNAGACTNATTTTNAATAAAAATTTTATATTTNTTCCTGATAAATAANGGATCATGCGATCNGTGAAAAGAGCTTCTTTTTCGCTTTTATTAATCTGATTAATTATATGAATATTATCTGGTAATTCTCTATCGTAATTATTCAATAAATCTTCAAATTTATTTATAAAGAATTCAATCATTTTTGAATTCTTTTGGGTATTATTAATTAGTATGTATTCAAGGAATATAAAAAATCTGTTCTTATCACTTTTATTAAATAATTCTAATAGCTGGTTATGTTCTAAATCAAGATCGGAACTGTNTAAGAAGATAAAAATTAGAATCTCATTTTCTAAGTTACATTTTTTNAAATCATAATTCTTGTTGGAATACTCAACNCCAGTCCCTTGTGAGAAAAAGGAAAAACAGAGTAAACGAATGAGCCTTACTCTAGTACGANGGTCGATAGGTTCAGANAGTTTATTGATTATCTTCTCGAAATANTCATTTTTAAATTTATGAGAAATCAAAATGAAAAAATTAATTAAATGGTCAGAATTATTTTCTTTCACATAGATGTCTAGAGTATTATCNATCCAATTTTCTACGATTGTTGTATAAATTCCTTGNTTAAGTTCCNCATCTTCANAATTTNCAAGTAAGCTTGNNACNGTATTAAGGCTNGTNAGATTCCCCACTTTCTTGAAGGCGGAAAATGGATTTTGCTTATTACTCCTAAAACCATCCGGGTTGTCTTCAAGGACTTTGATTTGGTTTTTTACAACCTCCGATAGTAATCTAGAATTCTCATTCGTAGTCTCTAGTAGTCCAAGCAAAGTTTCTTCCCTTCCTGAGGTAGACATGTCCAAATCGAGGGTTTCCGAATTTTCGCTTTCGGAGAAAATATCTTTTACTAATTCTTTTACCGATTTAACTTCATTTTGTTTAGATAGATGCTGAAGAAGTCTTTTATTTTTAGAGATTATAGCTCTTTCAATTGCTAACTTATTCCCATAGGAGAGATTAGAAATGGCAATTTTATGGATTGTACAAAAATCATAAATAAAATGAATGAATGGAGGGGATGACATATTTATTATTACCTTTTTGCATCCAATTAACTTATTGATTAATTGATTTAATTTAATATCTCGAATATCAAAAGATAATAGCTCATTGTGTTCTCTTGAAATATCTAGGAATATCTTATCAATATATTTGTTATTTTGATTTTCTATCCCATCATGTAAATAAATCAAATGATCTGCAGAGCCCGTTTCCCTTTGATTTTCATAAGAACT
>NHDN01000014.1 GCA_002171765.1 Verrucomicrobia bacterium TMED60 | reverse complement strand
CATAGTTTGTGGTCGGAGGATTTCTTGGGTTGGGTACCATCCCGATTGCATAGGCCCACTTTCCCCGCCTCCCAATTTCGAAAGGAATCTTTTCGTTGCCCAGGCGAAGGCTTTTTCCTCCTTTCACTTGGAGTGCAAAACTTTCTGCCACTTCAGAGAGTCGTGCGTCTACTTTTTTTCCATTCTCGACCGAAGCAACCATTCCCCAAACCGGGGTGGGGAAGGGATTTCCTTGAAGTCGAACGAAGAAGCGAAGAGGAGACTTTAAATTAAACCCACTGCGATTGAGATCATCAAGGGTTACTTGAGCTTGGGGGTTGGCCAAGCGCCAATGATCCAAAATCGGTTGCCAAATTCGATTTTGCAGAAGGTTCGATTTTTGCAGGATGTGGTCTGCATTCATGGAGACGATCAGAAAAGAATCGGATGGAATCCGGTTGATCAGGGGAGAAGCAGGCGCCATTTTAGCAAAGGNAGAAAGAATCACTCCGGAAAGAGAAAAGAGGATCAAAATCGTGCGAGAGAAGAAATTTGTCATAATNTATTAAACAAGGTACCTTGCGTTACCAATGATACAAATTATCTTTCCAACTGTAAATTCTTTCTCTAAGCGAGACTAAAGCATTATGTTCACAGGCATAGTAGAAGAAGTCGGGCAAATTATTTCGCTCCAAGAAAAGAAGAACGCATGGGAGTTACGGATTGCCAACCCATTTTCGAGTGCGGATGGCTTGGAACAGGGTGCTAGTATTTCAGTGAACGGTTGTTGCCTTACTCTCTGCGAGCAGGCCTCTGAAGTGGCAATCTTTGAACTCTTGGAGGAAACCTTACAAAAGACTAATTTAGACGGACTTTNTAAAGGAAGTATGGTGAATTTAGAACGGGCTTTGCCAGCAAATGGGAGATTGGGNGGNCATTTTGTCTCCGGACATGTTGATNCCTGCGGAAAAATTCAGATTTTTGAAGAACAGGGCAAAAATCTTTACTTGCAGGTTGAAATCCCAGAGAGCAAAAGTCGTTACTTGGTAGATAAAGGCTCGATTGCGGTNAATGGTTGCTCTTTGACGGTTTGTGATGTNCTGGATCAATCCTTTGCGGTCTGGTTGATTCCCCANACTTTAGCCAAAACCAACCTGGCTTCTTTAAANGCCGGAGAATTCTTAAATTTAGAGTTCGATATGTTGGCCAAATATGTGGAGAAATTAGTAACACCCACCATGGAAAATTTAACCCGATGAATGCTGCGGAAGCTACGCTTGCGGTCTTGGCCGAGTTGAAGAGACAGAGGGTGGAGGGAAAGCGTGAAGTTTTTGTTGAAGAAGAAAGTCTTTCCGCCTTGGCTAAGCTTTTTGAGAATGCGGTACCCGAGCAGGGTGGTATGAATGAGGTAGCTCCTAAGCCTATTCAAACGGAGGTAAAAAAGCCTGGAGTTGTTCCAGTGAAGGAAGCGGTACCCGAAGTCATCGCTTCTGAAAAAAAGACCGTATCTTCGGATTTCCCTTCCCCTCCTCAGATAAAATTACCGGACGGGGATAAAATGTTCCAATGGAACAGTTTGAAGGAAAAAGTGATGGGCTGTGAAGTTTGTAATCGTGAACTTAATCCCCAAGGAAAAGTGGTTTTTGGAGTTGGGGATTTNGATGCAGATATCTTTTTTTGCGGAGAAGCTCCCGGTGCGGATGAGGAAAAAGCAGGGGAACCCTTTGTCGGACCAGCAGGGGAATTACTCAATCGGATTATAGAGGCGATGGGGATTTCCAGAGACGCGGTTTATATTGGGAATATTTTAAATTGGCGACCCCGGCACGACCAAGCGTTCGGGAACCGTCCTCCCACCCAAGAGGAAATGTCCTTTTGCCTGCCCTACCTGAAGGCACAGATCGAAATTGTTAAACCAAAAGTNTTGGTTNCACTGGGTAAGACTGCCACGGATGGATTACTTGGTCATGATCCAAAGCGAAGGCTTTCTGATTTTCGGGGCAAATGGAATCAGGTGATGGAAATACCGATGATGGTTACCTATCATCCATCTTACCTTCTTCATAATCCGAGTAAGAGCAGTAAGCGTAAAGTTTGGGATGATATGTTGCTGGTGATGGAAAAGCTTGAAATGAAGATTTCCGAAAAGCAACGGGCCTTTTTCAATTCCTAATTTCGAGCGGTGGGAAAAACGCTACTGGTTTTAAATGGCAAAGCACCAACGGAAGGACTTTTGCGTTGGAGGTTTGAAGAGTCGGATACCACAGTCGCGGTGGATGGAGGTTGGGATGTATTACGCAACTCGGATTTGCTTCCTGATGCCCTCATTGGAGACTTAGACTCCTGCGAGGCATTGAATCAAATTCGGGAAGATTTTCCTGAATTAGAGATTAGCCACATCATGGATCCGGATACCACCGACTTTGAAAAGGCAATTAAGTGGGTGGAGACCCATACCCAGACCACGGAACTTATCATTTTGGGAGGAGTTGGGAAACGTTCCGATCACTTTTTATCTAATTTATTGGTTTCCCTACGAATAGATCCAACATGGTCGGTCGTTTTTGATGACGATAGCGAGTGGATCTCTCGGGTTAGTCCGTCCTCATCCTTGCTTCTGGGTGGTCGGAAGGGGACAACCTTGAGCATTTTACCGCTGGTTCCATCTGATGGTGTTTCTTCGAGAGGATTGAAATGGGAGTTGACCAATGAGTCTTTAAGCCCTGATTCCAAGTTCAGTCAAAGTAATCTTTGTACTTCGGATGAGGTGGAAATTAGTTGTGCAAGTGGAAACCTATTCGTAATTCTGTCCAAGAGGCTTTAGTTCCTCTTTTGGACATGAGCCAAAAAAAGACCACCCGATTGAGTGGTCTTTTTTTGTAAAGTTATCGAGTGAACTTACTTGTACTGAGGTAAGTTGCCCTTTTCAAAAGCTTCCTTGAANTAACGGTCNGGATCCCTTTTCCAACGGCGNTCTGCACTGGATGACCAAAANTANATTTTCTTTCCTTTNTATTCAACGGATTTAGAGTTGGGATTGACGATNCGCTCCGGATAGATTGGGCAGAATCTTTGATCTAATAGCTCAACCTTTTCAACCCCAAGTTCTTTCATTTGGGCATCAGTGAATTTCTTGGCTAATTCAGGAACGGCTTTGATGTAATAGGCTGCCGAACCATCAAAGGCCTTTACACAAGCACCGCAGCAAAAGTAGACCTTTACACCCAAGACTTCGGAATATTCCTCTGGATCAATGGCATCGCCTAACATGATGGCACAATCCTCTTCAGCATAAATGAAGTTTGCAGAAAAGAATAAAAGTAGAACGGATAGAATTGTTTTCATACCTAACTAATGTCTTGAAATCAGAATTTTATCAAGCCTTTCATTCAAAAATTCTAAAACTTATTTTGGGAACTCTTAAGCTTAGGAGGTTGACGGATTCAAGATCTTGGGCCTCGATAGAGGTTGAGTAATTCGTAAACATGAACCCAGAGCAAAGACAGGTGTATAAGGACAAACTGGAAGCGGTACTCTTGGAAATTGAAGATTATTTAAGTAAAAGTGAGGATGCGGCCGAAGCGGTTTCTCCCGATAAAAGCCTGGGACGGTTGTCGAGAATGGAAGCGATGCAGGACCAACAATTGGTTCTGGAAGTCCGAAGAAGACAAAAGAGAAGAAAAGCGGAGGTCTTCAACGCAATTTCCCGGCTGGAGCAAGATCAATATGGACAATGTATATTTTGCGGAAGCCAGATTGCAGAAGAACGCTTGGATGCATTTCCTGAAGTTCAGACCTGCATGAAATGTGCCTAGATAATATTTGGGCTTCCCGTTTTATTTGGAAAATTCCTGCTTCAAGCTATCCGGTAATCAGCTCGGAGGATTGAAGAAAGTCAGATTCCTTAGCGATGCAATAGATGACATCATTATTTGTTAGGTGAACCTCCCCTAATCGGTGAGCAATCAGTTCATTGTCCCGACTAATGGCAACGATCAAGATTCCAGTTTCTCCCCCGAGNTTCAAATCCTTCGGCGTTTTTCCAAGAACCGGACTTTCCGGACCCAGCAAAAGGGTTTCCACCTTCAACTCTTTGAGTTGAGTATGTTGATGGAGGGAGAGGGGAGCACTGGAAAATTCTCTTTCCGAGTGCATGGTTTTTTCCCGGGCCCGTTTGATCTCCCTCGAAATCAGGTTGCGGGGAATTTCCAGTTTTCTCAGCACCCTGGACAGAATTTCTAATCCACCCTCGACTTCACAGGCTACCACTTCATTCCTTCCTTGATGCGTCAGGGGTTCCGAGCCTCTCATGAATTGAGTCCTTACAAAAACCGGAGCTTGTACNTTCATCCGCTCGATGGTGGACAAAACNCGCTCCGTTGCCTGGTGGTCATTGATCATGATCACAATGGCCCGACAATCATGAACATGAGCATGTCCAAGTGCCTCTTCACTGGTAGCGTCCGCATAGTATACNGGATCGCCCAACTCTTTGCCCACATTGACATTGTCGGAATTCATTTCCAGGGCCACCACTTCAATCTCAACCTCCTTAAGGCTGGAAGTCAGAAATTGTCCGGCCAGACCATATCCAATAACCACGACATGATCCGAGTGCCCAACCGTGGATTCCTCGAGCTCTTCAGCACTGCGGGCCCGGAGCAGTTTCGCTAATGGATCCAGTGCCCGTTCACCCGCGGTGAAGTGAGGGGCTTTGTAGACTAAAAGGGGGGTGAGAAACATGCTGAGAATTCCGGCATTGAGAAGGGGGGCAATTTCGGAATCGGAAACCACGCCTTCTTGAGTTGCCAGCTGGAGCAAAACAAACCCAAATTCTCCAAATTGAGCCAGACCTACACCGGCCAACCAAGCGGCTCGGGGAGGAAAGCGCATCAGGGAAGCCGCTAAAATTGCCAAAATTCCTTTTCCTCCGATGAAGGCCAGGAGCAACCAACCCACTTGATCCGGTTTTTCCATCAAGACTTCAAAATCAAAAAACATCCCGAGTGAGACGAAGAAAAAGCTCACAAATACATCCCGTAGGGGCAGGATATCTCCCATTGCCCGGTGGCGAAAATCGGTATCTGCCACAATCATTCCGGCCAGAAAAGCACCCAAGGCGAGAGATAAACCAGTAAGGGAGGTCAGATAAGCGGTGCCGATACAAAGGCAAAGAACGGTAAGGATAAAGACTTCATTGCTTCGACTGGCATCGACCGCCCGAAAGAGCCAGGGCACAAGCTTTCGCGAGCAGGCAAAAAGTGCGACCACCATCAAGGTTGCCTTTCCCATGGCCAGCCCCAAGGCTTTCCAGGTTTCGGGATTATCCAGGCCCTGACTGAGTAAGGGAATGATCAAGACCATGGGAACAATGCATAAATCCTGAAAAATCAAAGTGCCAACAATGAACCGGCCGTGGGGAGCATCCAATTCATTTCGTTCGCTCAGGGTGCGGAGTACCAGGGCGGTGCTGGACAAGGCAAATACGAAACCGTAAGTAATTGACTCGGGCAGCGAGCAACCAAGCCAGAGGGCGATCCCGGTGGTCACGGCAGCGGTTACGCTAACCTGTAAAAGCCCACCCAGAGCGACTTGGCGAAAAATGTGGCGAAGCCGGGAGAGAGAAAACTCCAGGCCAATGGTGAACAAAAGAAAGACCACCCCGACTTCGGCAATGATCTCGATCGCTTCGGGATCATGGGCCAGGGAAAACCCCTTGGGTCCGACCAGGGCACCTGACAATACCAATCCTGCAATTACCGGGAGTTTTAATCTGCCTAAAACTAGCGTGACCAATACGCTGATGGTGGCGATTAATGTGATTTCCTCCAGTAGGTGCATGTACAACGCCTACAAGGGACGGGGAAAAGCTCAAGGATGAAAGCGATCTTTTATCTTTGTCGTCCTCGATTAAGAGTGAAAAGATAATTTTTATCTTGAATATTCAGTATTTAATCATGTTGATGGAGTTATTTTTTATGCCTACGCATTTACATAATCCCTTTTTTAAAGGGGCATTGAATTTTTTTGCTTTTTGGCGACTCGGTTTTCGCCGGGTTTAGCCTNCAATATCGATAAGATCACGGTTTTTTCCTATCAATTGAAAGATGAATACACCGAGATGATTTACTCCGCTCAACTTGGACTGGGGTATCGGTTTGATAACTCGATGACTTTGANCGTTATTTGGAAGTTACTGGGACAGAGCACGAAGGATCGATTCGACAACTTTTTATTTCACAGTGCGGGACTAAGGCTGGGTTACGATTTTTAGCCTTCCTTGCCGAGTTCCTGCTTTTGCAGTTCGACCAGTTCCTGGATTCCTTTTTCTGATAAGGCTAGTAATTCATCCAGTTGGGAGCGGGAATAGGTAGCTTCCTCCCCGGAAGATTGAACCTCCACGAATTGACCGGAACCGGTCATGACCACATTTGCATCCACGGTGGCATCCCGGTCTTCCGGGTAATCCAGGTCCAAAATGCACTTGTCTTTGTAGATACCGACACTGATCGCGGCCAGGTGGTCGACAATGGGATCCTTTTCCAATTTNCCCCGTTCCAAAAGGCCATTGATTGCGATTCGGGTAGCCAACCANGCTCCGGTAATGGATGCGGTCCGGGTCCCTCCATCTGCCCGTANNACATCACAATCAATCCANAAGGTTTTATCCGGCATGTTCTTCAGGTTCAGCACTGCCCGTAAAGAGCGGCCAATCAAGCGTTGAATCTCAATGTTTCTACCATCCTGTTTGCCCTTACTGATCGGACGATCTTTCCGGTAAAGAGTGGAGTAGGGAAGCATGCTGTATTCCGCGGTAAGCCAGCCTCCTTCCACTTTTTGCTGCCTCATCCAACCGGGAACCCGGTCTTCGATCATGGCGGCGCAAATCACCTGAGTATTTCCATAGGAACAGAGCACGGATCCGTTGGCATGGGGTGCAATTCCGGTCTGAAAGCGAACTTCTCGCATTTGATCGATTTCCCTGCCGGAGGGACGGGTAAAGGCTTGTTCCAATTGTTCGGCAAGCGAGGATGGGGGCTGGTTTTCAGGACTCATAAGTTTGTAAAGGTTCGGGGTCAATGATGGTGGCACCGGATTCAGAAAGGGATTCCATAAACCAAGTGCGGGCATCGGGGTCGCCGTGGTGAAGGAAAATGGTTTTGGGAGAAAGTCTTTGGGCGTAGTCCAGTAATTCCTCCCGGTCGGCATGACCACTGAGGTCAAACTGGCGAATTTTCGCCCGAATCGGTTCGATACAATCGATTTCTTCAAATTCGAAATCCTCTTCTGGATCAGACTGGAGAAGTTTACCCCCCGGGGTACTGGGGTCACAATATCCAACGAAAAGAATGGAATTACGATCGTCCCGGAGTAAGCCGGAAGCGAGAAGATAAGAAGGGGTATGTTCGACCATCATTCCACTACTAACCAGGAAAATTCCTTTCATTGGAGGTTCACNCCCGGGTTCCAATTTGCGNGGCAGGGGACGGGCACCCATNGATTTCAATACCCTTCGGTTAAAGCGTAAGCGATTGGTATTCTTTGAGATTTCATGAAAGTGATTGACCAAGTCCATCCCCAGACCGGAACAAAATACGGGNACCTTGGGGAAAGCATTTCGNCGAAAGGCTTCATCNANTTGGACGAGCATNTCCTGCATTCTTCCCAAGGCAAAAACGGGAATTAATACCGAGCCTCCCCGAGCCAAGGTCTTTCTGATTTCTTCCAGCAAAGAAACGATTTCTGACTCTCTCTGCCGGGCTGGATCCCGTTGGGTTCCACCCCGGGTGGTTTCCGTAATCAAGACATCGAATTTCTCGGTGGGGATCTCCGCCCCGTCCAAAGTACGCTGGTCATTAAATAATATGTCTCCGGTGAAAAAGATTTTTTCATTTTTGGTCTCAAATTCAACAGCAATGGCACCCGCGACATGACCGGCATGGTGAAAGGTAAGCTTTAGCACCTGACCATCTTTTTCGACCTGCAAGGGGGTTTTAATCGATAAAGGCTTCATCCGGTCGTAGAGAGCGGTGAGATCCCCCCGGCCGTAGAAGGGTAATTCGGCTAGATTAAGCTCGCTCCTTTGCCTCCTCATGACAGAAACCGAATTGGAAAGCATCCGGCGGGCAAGAATGGAACTGGCATAACTCAATAATACCGGNGCATCTGGATGTTCCCGGGATAGAATCGGTAAACTGCCGAGNTGATCGAGGTGGCAATGGGTGAGTACAATAAAATCCAAGGAGTTTCTTTCCAGGAAATCGTGACTGGGAAGGGAGTCATAGCCGGCAAATTTCGGGTGCAAGCCGGAATCAATGGCAATTCGAAAAGGACCAATTTCTAGNAGGCTGCAATTTGCACCGATGCCACCATGGCGGTTCAGNTCGGTAAACTTCATGAAAGTGGNTTTTCTTCTGACTTTTCCAAGTCTTCCGGGATTTCAAGGCGGAATGGAGNGAGGCGGACATGAATTTTNTCCGCATATTCATCCACCCCATGAAANGAACCGGAAGCGGTGGCGGCAAGATGAGTCACATGATAGCTGTTGTAAGAAAAACTCTCACCGGNTGGAATNACCGGGGTTTCACCGACAATCTTTTCACCCTCCACGACCGTGGTGGTACCGTCGTCATTCGAGAGCACCCATTTTCNNCCCTTTAGGGTAACCGAGCGACCGGACAAATTGCGGATGGTAATAAAGTAGATAAAAGCATGAAGATTCAGACCTTTCACTTTTGATTTTTCCCGGTGGTGCACCAGTTTATCCAAAGTTGCCTGTAGACCTTCCAATTCTGTACTGTTATCGCTCACATTTAAATTTTGTTTTTACCATAACGACAGATCAAAAAAGACCAATTCTTAATTAAAGGATTGGAAAAAGGAAGAATTCGCTTGCTCAGATGCAGGAACGAAGCACAAGGGAATGAATGCAAAANTATGCACTCTTATCTGTAAGTGACAAAACGGGNTTGGTTCCCTTTGCTCGGTCTTTGGTCGAAACCCATGCATTCACCCTTTTNTCCACNGGGGGTACTGCACAAATGCTGAGGGATGAAAATATTCCGGTNATGGATGTCAGTGAAAGAACTGGGTTTCCAGAAATGATGGATGGCCGGGTCAAGACCTTACATCCTAGAATTCATGGGGGATTACTTTGCCTCCGTGGAAACCCGGATCATTTGGCNGCNGCGGAGGAACATGGGATTGAAATGATCGATTTGGTGGTGGTGAATCTTTATCCTTTTGAAGAAACCGTAGCCCGTAACGGGGTCCCTTTGGAAGAGGCGATCGAACAGATTGATATCGGGGGTCCATCGATGCTCCGAAGTGCGGCTAAAAACCATCGGGATGTAACCGTTGTTTGCGATCCGGGTGATTATGATAGGGTTCTGCATGGATTGGAACAGCATGGACCAGCACTTGATCCATTGAGAAGTGAACTTGCTCAAAAAGTTTTTGCCCGCACCGCAGCTTATGATTCTGCGATTGCAACTTACCTCGAAAAGAGCCAACAAGTGGAGCCTGATCTGGATTCAATTTCCGGTTTCCCCAAGGTATTGGAAGTATCCGCAGCAAAATCGATGCCCTTGAGGTATGGTGAGAATCCGCACCAACAAGCCGCACTATACGGGGGATTCCTTGATCATTTTGAACAGCTTCAGGGTAAGGAGCTTAGTTATAACAACATACTTGATATTTCTTCCTCCGCTTACCTAGTCGGAGAATTTGAACGCCCAACGGTTGCAATCCTTAAACATACCAATCCATGCGGTGTTGCCAGTGCGGACAATTTAGTGGACGCTTGGGAAAGTGCTTTTGCCACCGATCGACAAGCCCCGTTTGGGGGGATTATTGTGGTCAACAATACCCTCGACTTGGATCTGGCCGAAAGAATTGGGGAAATTTTTTGCGAGGTCATTATCGCTCCCGGATTTACGGACCAAGCCTTGGAGCTTTTTCAGAGAAAAAAGAATTTACGCCTGCTGATTTCAAAAGCTGGATTTGGGGCGGAAACNCTTCAGGAGATTAAAACCGTACCCGGGGGCTTTTTGGCCCAGGACCGAGATCAGAAAAAGATCAACCCCAAAGCTTTTGAAGTCGTTACCGAACGGCAACCGACTGAAGTGGAATGGCGTTCCATGATCTTCGGTTGGCGCGTGGTTAAGCATGTAAAGAGCAACGCCATTGTGTATGCGGGAGATGAAAAGACCCTGGGGGTGGGTGCTGGACAAATGTCTCGGGTCGATAGTTCCCGGATTGCGGTATGGAAAGCAGGAGAAGCGAATTTAAACCTTCAAGGATCCGCGGTTTGTTCGGATGCCTTTTTCCCTTTTTCCGACGGACTTCTAGCGGCTGCGGCTGCGGGTGCCACCGCAGCCATTCAACCGGGAGGAAGTGTCCGGGATGAAGATGTAATTGCTGCNGCGAATGAGCGTGGAATGGCGATGNTATTCACTCACACTAGGCATTTTAAACACTGATCAATTTCCCGAGCTGAGAAAAATTGATTTTGAAAAATTNCTNAATTTGAATTGTAAGGNCCAAGGATGAAAGCAAGCCATATTATACCTTTTCTTGTAAGCTTTATATCCCTGCACTTTATCGGTTGCGGGNCGGCCATGCTTTCGGACGAAAGCCTCGCTCGCCGCTCCAAGGCTCAATTCGATCAAATGAAGAATAAGCAGGCTCTTTCATCCAACGCTTCTCATAAAAAAATGGTTGAACGAATTGGAAAGAGGATTGCAGGGGTTGCCCAAGTGGATCTTCCCGGGACGGAATGGGAATTTGTAGTTTTTCAAAAAAGCGAAGCCAATGCCTTTGCCATGCCAGGAGGAAAAGTNGGNGTGAACAGCGGACTGATTGAACTTGCGGATGGAGAAGAAGATGAAGTTGCTGCGGTGATTGGACATGAAATTGCCCATGTTGCATTGCGGCACAGCAATAAAAGAATGTCTCAAGCTATGGGGATTGCACTTGGTGGGGTGATTTTAAATACCGCCTTGCGGGATAAAAGTTCTACGGATCGAATGATCGCAGGCGGTGCTTATGGGGTAGGCACCACTCTTGGAATGGCNCTGCCTTACAGTCGGAAACAAGAGCGTGAGGCGGACCAAAGAGGGCTGTTTTACTCTGCAATGGCNGGTTATGATCCGCGTTTTGTAATTAGCTTCTGGAAAAAGATGCAGGGTGGAAAAAAGCGCAAGATGCCAGAATATTTTTCTACCCATCCTGATCCGGGTAACCGAATCGAATTTCTTCAAGCCAATATGAACCAAGCATACGCTCTCTATGTAGAGGCGAAAAATGCAAGAGGAGAAACGCCGAACCCATGAATTCCATCTTAAAAAATCCAAAGGAAGCACTCACTCAGTATGTTTCTTTTCCCAGCGTTTCCGCTGACTCAAACTATTCGNANGGAATTGATGGTGCCCGGGATTTTGCCTGTGCCCGTCTGGCAGAGCTGGGTTTTGAAATCAATCTAGTNGAAACTCCGATTAATCCAGTCATTTTAGCAACCCGNGGAGATCCANNCTGGCCGCGTTTGGTGATTTATGGCCATTANGATGTTCAACCACCNGACCCCTTGGATNTATGGACGAGTAAACCATTTGAAGCGGAGGAAAGAAATGGCCGGCTT
This sequence comes from Verrucomicrobia bacterium TMED60, assembly GCA_002171765.1. The sequence continues at coordinate 24,647 of NHDN01000014.1, read as the reverse complement.
TTTGGCCGGGGGGCAGCCGATAATAAAGGACCGCAGATTGTACACATGTCGGCTCTCTATCGGGTCTTGAAAAAGAACCCAGANCTTCCNCTTCACATTACTTACNTAATNGAAGGAGAAGANGAAATTGGCAGTCCNAGTTTTCGTGGTTTTTTAGAAAGCCATAAAGGTAGCTTAGCCGGTGATTTATTATTAGTTTCAGATACGGGTAGCCCTGGACCAGAGCAATTGGCGGTNACTACTGGGCTGCGTGGTTTAACCGCATTAGAAATTNGGGTTTTTGGCCCGAAGCAGGATCTTCACTCAGGGGTACATGGGGGAGCATTGCTTAATCCATTACAAGCACTGATGCATGTTTGCTCGGGCATGCACGATGATCAGGGCAGGGTTACCATTCCCGGGTTTTATGATGCGGTGCGGGAACCCAAAGATTGGGAACGGCAGGAATTGGAGAAATTACCGATTTCCGAAGAAAAGTACGCGGATTTTTTAGGCGTTAATAAATTCTTTTCTCCTCCTGGTTATTCGCCCTTGGAAGCGATCCGCTTTTGTCCCACCCTTGAATTTAATGGAGTTGGCGGAGGCTACCAGGGAGAGGGTTCAAAAACGGTCATTCCTGCTGAAGCATTTGCAAAAATCACCTGCCGTCTGGTCCCCGATCAGAATGAAGAAGTAATTGCCGAAAAGGTGCGTCAATTCATCGTGGATTCATGCCCATCCTCGGTTCGGGTAGAGGTTACCCTCAAGGGTGGGGGCAATCCCTATGTGGTGATCCCTCCAAATAAGCCTGGTTCCTCTGGTATGGAGTCTGATTTGATGAAAAAAGCCTTCTCCATAGTCGAAAATAGTGTGCAGTCTTTTTTTGGAACCACTCCATTGTATTTGAGAGAGGGTGGAAGTATTCCAATCATCCGAGATCTCAAAGAAGTTGCAGGCTTGGATGCCTTAATGCTTGGTCTCTTTACCAATGAAGACAATTTGCATGCACCTGATGAAAGTTTTCATCTCGGCATCTTTGAAAAAGCGATCGATACCTTCACCGACTTCTTCGAAAAGCTGGCAAAGTGACTTTTAAAATTCAGGTTTGATTCAGCGGGACAAACGAAAACCAGTTTTACTCCCCTTTGGTCACAACAAAAGAAGCCCGCCGATCCAGTTTAGCCTGGGTTCCATCTGCATTGGGAATTGCACTTTCGTCTCCAATTGAAACGGTTTCCACCCTTTGGCCATCCGCACCAAGTTCGACTAAATATTCCTTGACGGTGGTTGCTCTTCTTTCGCCCAGTGCTTTGTTGTAGGCCGGAGTACCTTTCCAATCACAATAGCCCTCAATGAGCAGGCGAGCTTGGGTGTTGGATTGTAAGAATTCTGCGATTTCAACCAGTTTAGAACGCTCGGTGGCATTTATGTTATATTGATCGAAGCCAAAATAAACGGGATCAAATGGGCGAATGACATTGAGCGGATCACTGAATGCATCCAGACCCGGATCACGAGGGGATAACAGATCATCGCTTGCAAACAGGTTCCCATCGAGTGCACTTCCTGCAGGGGATAGGTCATCTCCGGCATTAAAGTCCCTACTGGGATCTGATAATGCGGAACTTCCTTCCGTTCCATTCCGGTTAAGGGTGGAGTCTGGATCAACTTTTTTGGAACAGGACGAGAAAAACAGTCCAAGCAGGGCAAGAGGAACGAGTAAGAACGATTGCTGGTTCATCAAGAATCACGGAGGACTAAAAACTGGGCTTTTCTTTCGAGTCCAGAAGTGGTGGAATCGGCGTCGGGGGTAGCTTGCTCATCCCCCAAGGAAAGAATTTCAATGCGGGAAGAATCAATGCCTAAATCAACAAGATAATCACGTACACTGGAAGCCCGCCGATCACCCAAAGACTTATTGTATGCAGGCGTACCTTTCCAGTCACAATAGCCTTCAACCAGAATTCGAGAATTTGGGTTGCTGGTCATAAAAGCGGAAACATCCTGTAATTTGAGACGTTCATCCGGACCAATTGCATACTGATCAAAACCGAAAAAGATAGGCTCGAAAAGTTCTTCAGCGTTTGCAAGAGCACTTGGATCTGACCAAGTTGAATCCTGTGGAATTAAATCTCCAGAGCCGTCCAGAGCAGAAATGGTAGAGCCCACAGGAGAAAGTTCATCATCCCCGTCCTGAAATCCTTCTTCCATGGAACCGACAAAAGTGCCCCGATCTGTACCTTTGATTAAAGCAGTGTCTTCCGGAGAAGGACCTTTGCTTTTAGAACAACCTGAGTAGAAAACCGCCAATGCGATCGCCGATACCGTCCACAACCAATTTTTCATAACTTTTATTCCCGCTTATTAATTTTAGAAGGTTAAATTCCCATATTTAACCTAAGATCTACGATTTTTCTTGCACGCGAGGATTGGTTCGTCAATGGGAAAAATGTTTGAAGGACATAAAATATTTTCTTGTCGATAACGGATCGCTCAATCCAAATTCGATTTTCAACCTCCGAAACGTGGCAAAAGCATTGGGGGAAAGAGTGGGACTATCGATCCGCCCCGTTGGTTTGATGCATTCCCATAAAATAGATCCAGTTCGCTTAAATAATGAAGCTGCCGAGACCTTTGAATCCCTACTGCTTTCTGAAGAATCAAAGGGTTGGCAAGGGCTCGTGGTCATACCGATGTTTTTTGGACCTAGCCTTGCGGTTACTGATTGGTTACCTAAGAAATTAGATGCTTGGCAAAAGGAGGAAGCGAAAAGAAGCTTTGTTATCTTACCTTGTCTTTACCAGCATGGGGATACTCGGATCGCACAAGCTCTTGCGAGCAATACTTTGAAGTCGATTACAAAAGCGGAGATGAATCAACCATTTGTTGCTCTGGTGGATCACGGAACCCCACTCCGGACGGTAAATCAAATTAGGGAAGAAATCGGGAGTCAGTTGGAGGAATTATTGAAGCCTGAAATAAGTGGCTTCTCGACTTGCAGTATGGAAAGGAGAGAGGGCGAAAAGTACGATTTTAATGATCCGCTTTTAGCCNCGTTGCTGGATGAGCTAAGCAAAAAGGGGGAGAAAGAAGTGGTTCTGGCTCAACTNTTTTTATCTCCTGGGCGTCATGCAGGGAAGGGAGGAGATTTGGAGGAGATCTGTTCCTCTTTTCAGGGACGATTAACGCCAACCGAATTATTGGGCACTCATCCCGCAATTATTGAGATTCTGGAAGATAGAATTCTGTCCNTTAGCAAAGAATTACTTTAGGGATCACTGGTTAGCCAAACCCCGAAAATCAAAATGCAGGCGCCAATTCCCCTGCGAGTGATGGTTGATGGAGAACTGCCGCTTTCATTAATCTGCATCTTTTTTCCCAGCCATGCAATCAGGAGCACTGCCCAGAGACCGCGACAAGCGTAGAATACATTGGCTGCCGTGGGTACCTGGTATAGACCGATGGCTATGGACATCAAAACCGCTTGGCCCCCCATGAAGATTGCAGATGTCCACATCCAAGAGTCTGCATTTTTCCTTCGGGGAATGAATTTTCCCTCGGTGTAAGGAATCAAGCAAAGCGAGTATATTCCAACCGATCCAAAAACAAAAAATAGAACGTTTAAGGGAGAGGACTGATGAGTGAAATGGGGGACGAGTGAGTCAAGCAGACCAAAGGTAGCAGCTGTGGCCAAGGCGAGGGCAAGTGCGANCCAGGAGGTTTTTGTATCTTTCGATGGCCAGCAGAGTAAGGCAATGGCTAGTGCTGCCAGAGTGCTAGCCAACCAGATTTCCCAAGTGACTTGTTCGGTCGACAAGCCGTGAACCAATAAAAACAAGGCTACGAAAATTGGTTTGGAACCCATAATCGGGGTAATCAGGCTGGCTTCCCCATTTTTGAGGGCCAAAAAGCAAAAAAACTGGCCCGCAAAGAAAAGGAAGCCGAGGCAAGCTCCGACTATGAGATCATTTGGCAGAAAAGGTTGNTCCGAAAGAAAAGGGTAGGGCAGAAAGCAGGCGGACATGATAAAATTCGAGAAAACCAAAGACCGAATGGTACCGGATCCAAGCTCGAGTCCCTTTTTGCAAAGCACTGCACTAAAAGCGTACAATAGACCCGCCAAAAGGGCCAAAAAAAGAGGTGTGTATTCGCTTTCCAAGAAAATAAGGTGATGAACCAGCCGGTTATTTCCAATCCTTCGAGCCTAGAAAAATTTGGCTCCGTTTTTCGCATTCTTCCGCGAGCAGTTCACCCGCTCCGATATCCAGGCGATATTGAACTCGTAAGGGTGAATTTGGTTTTATTTTAGTTTTGAAATAAGAACCGAAACGACCGTAGTCTCTCTCACTGTAAAAGGAAGGTTTTGGATTTGAAGGGTGATCCAAATAGAGGGTGAAGTATTTTTTTCCTCCAACCACAATACCTTGCCCTTTCCAGAGTAAGTTAGTCATGGTTTGATCCTTAGGCCAATTCTTGGTCGCCCCTTTTTTATCTTTGCCCTCTAGGGGGCGAACATAAAAAGTTTGGTCCGCACTTTTTTCATAAACCTCATTGCTAGCCCGGTATTGAAAACCGGCATGCTGGGGATCCCCGTCTAAGGTTATCTCTCCTTGTTCACTGGTAAGGATGGATTGGAAGTCGATCTGTAAGCGTTGCTTTGGGTCGAGTCGAAAAACGAGCGTTCGTGCTTCCATGGCAAAAATCGTCCCGTCATCCACTCTCCAGGCGATTTCAACGGTATGACTGGCAAGTTGATCATCCGCAACCTGAGAGATGAATTTTTCGTGAGTCTGATACCCTCTTTTACAATGCCAAGTATCCACACTTACTTTCTTCCCTGCTCCGTCTACCGCGGAGCATTTAGAAAATCCAAAATAAATACCACGATGATGGCTGTATTTTCCTCCCGGGCCTTTGGTCAGGAAATTCTCACCCTTTTCGTCGTAAACATGGTGAAAGGGTTTGTAGGTTCTTTCCCGGTCCGATGGTACCATCCGTTCGTGAACATACCGGGCGATTTTTTTCTTACCCATGAAGAGATCGGTGTACTGCCCTGGAGTTGTAGACCAAGAAAATTCCTCCCGTTTGCCCCAAGAACTGGAATAGAAAATTAAAAATAAAAGGAAGCTTGAATGGATCCATTGCATGAGAAAGCAACCAATCGAAATCCTAACTTTTTCCAACTGAAATATGAATTACCCCGAAAACTTTTCTAAGAAATCAGGTTTCAAACTTCTCGAAATCCAAGAATTTTTCTATTCAATGGTACGCATGATTAGGTTTTACAGCTACTTTTTATTTTTAGGGATGGGATTGCTTTCGGTGCAAGCGGTGGTTGATTTTGAAAAAGAAGTTTGGCCCATTCTTGAGNAAAGATGCGTGGAGTGTCACCAAGCTGCTTACGAACAAGCTGGAAGAATGAAAAACCCCAAGGCTGGATTACGCTTGGATGGGGCCGCACATATTATGATGGGTAGTGATGATGGACCAGTAATCAAGGTAGATCATCCGAGTAAAAGCTCTCTCTACACCCGGGTGATGTTGCCCTTTGATGATGACGAGCATATGCCCCCGAAGGGAGATCCTCTTTCCAGGAAGCAAAAAGAAATTCTGAGAAAATGGATTGCTCAGGGAGTTGATTTTGGAACTTGGATTGGAGCGACTGATGGCATTGAAGAATTGATTGAGAAAAGAAAAGAGAAGAAATATGTTCCTGAACACATTACCTTTTTTCAGTCTTTGGCGGGTGACCTTTCCCCGTTAGCTCCCAAAATGATCGAGCGGCTTGCGGCTGAAACTGGTTTGCTGATTCGTCCTCTAGGCATTGGCAACTCCTTACTCGAGGTCCGGATGGTATCCAGCGGAGTTGAGGTGGATGAAAGCACCCTTGAAACTCTGATGCCTTTGCGGGACCATCTTGTCAAATTAGANTTGAGTGGAACGGATTTGTCCAAGCAATCATGTTCTTTGATTCGTCAGTTTTCCCTGCTTACTCACCTAAATGTGAGGCAATCAACCATGGATGATTCTGGTCTCAAGGAATTGTCAGGACTGAAAAATCTGATCAGTTTAAATCTATCGGAAACCAAGGTAAGTGATTACGGAATCAAACCCTTATTAAGTTTTCATAATTTAAAAAGTCTCCACTTATGGAAAAGTGAAGTCTCCGATTCGAGGCGTCAGTTTCTAAAAAATCGATTGCCGGGCGTGGTGGTAACGCCTTGATTGACCAAGAATTTTTAGTTGCTGAGTTTCCAAAGCTTTTGATCCGAGCGCACAACTAATGCATCTTTGGTCATGGCAGGGGTGCATAAAATCGTATCTTCCAAGTCAATGGTTTGAATAACTTTTGGCTCTTCAGTATCCAATTTTACCACCTGTCCCAAGCCGCTTTCGCTAAAGACGACAAGTTTTTTTTCAGTAAGGATGGGTGAGCCGCTTATGGGCCCTTGTAGCCTCAAGCGCCACTTAATTTCTCCGGTTCTAACTGAGGCACAGGTAAGGACATTTGCACTATTAATCACATAGAGCTTTCCGTCTCGTGAGCATGGACTGCCCGTTCCCGGCTTGAGTTTATTATCCGCCCATATTTGTTTGAAGTCCTCCATGTTGGAATCGAGTTTCAAGGCGGTCATTCCATTGGATGGGATGAGGAGAATACCTTGTTCCGTCCATGCACTTGAGGGGATGGTGGAGGCACCATCCTCGAAAGACCAGAGTTTTTGGCCGGTTTCTGGTTCTAAGGCAATGAGTCCTTGTTTGGATTGCAACGCAACCAGCTCACGACCTTTGGATCCAAGGGTTATCGGGGAGGTCCAGTTGGCACCCCGTGGTCTTTCTTTTTTCCATTTGGTAGTTCCNAAACCAAGGTCCAAGCCAAAGGAGAAAGAGTCCGCATCATTTTCAACTTGAATGATCGCCGTGCCGGCTGCAATTACAGGAGAAGAAGACATCCCTAATCCGTTTGCAATATTGGGATGGTCAAAGGCAAGCCCACGTACCCATTTTAAGTTTCCGGATAGGTCGAGGCAGAATACATCATTGGATGAGAATTGGGCGATTAAAACTTGTCCATCACTAGCCAGCGTGGAGGCGGCGACACAGGTTTTGTCATGACAAACCGTTCTTCCAGTCGCCTTGAATTTTCTTTCCCATCTCAATTTACCATTCTCGGCATTAAAGGCGAGGATGTGGAGCACTTTCTGACTCGAGCCACTGGAGGCAGTAAGAAAGATCGAGTCCTTTACCACCACCGGACTGGAGAGTCCCCGGCCGGGTAAATCCGTGCTCCAACTTTTTACCCCATTCAGGCTGATTGTATCTGGAATCTTAAAATCGCTCGAACCATTCCCATTGGAACCGCGAAAAGATAACCAATCCCCATGGACCGAAATAAAGAAGAAGAAAGGGATGGAAAGTACTATTTTTTTCATGGAATATTAAGTTTGAGAAATTTATTTTTTCTTCGCTTGTTTAATCGCCCTTCCGGATGGATCTGTAACCCGTAAGCAAAACTCCCACTGTTTGGTCCAGTGTTGTGTCTGTTCATTTTGACATACCTTTACCATGATTTGATTTTTACCCTTTCTCAAGGCACCATCCAGAATGAATTGATCCACTCGAGTACCTCCACGGTGGTATTCATCACGGGCAAAAAGAAGTTCACCATTTACCCAGATCTTCCAGGCATTTTTCGAACCCAATCGAAATTGGGCTTTTTGATCTTTGTCCGAGTAAAAATTGGTTTTTCCGTAAGCCAAAACTTCTTTGATTTCACCAAATTTTTGATTGATATCAAGCATGCCAAAAGAGTCCGAAGTGGAGAAGGTACTCCATTGAACTGGTCCATTTTTACCAGGGTAGCTTTCTTTATTGGTGGTTTCCGGCCCATAAGTTTTCCCAAAACCAGCTCTCTCTTTGTTATCAAAAGGACCGATCAACTCCCATTTGGTAAGGAAACCCATCAATGCGACCAAATTAATTTCTTGCCCCATTTCCTTCAGGGCGTTGCTGGCTTGCTTAATTTGTTCCGCATCCCTGGCCTCCGTGAGGGCTCGAGTATAAAGCTTTTTCGTTTCTGATTCTGAAAGCGCAGAGGAAGCTTGCTTAAGTAATCGGGCAACTGCTTCTCTCCGCAGAGAGGGCTCAGGATCATTCATTAGTTTAGGAACCATGGAAGATGCAAGTTTAGGTCGAAAATCCTGAAGTAATTCAAAGGCGGATCTACGAGAACTCCCGATATTTTCTTTATTTTGAATAAAGCCCTTGATTTCGGAACTGGGAAAAGGTTGAGACTTGGATGATTTTAAAATCTGGTTGATCGCACCCCGGATCCAGTTGTCACCGATGGGATTGGCTTGATTCATCGCGGTGAGAAGGGGCAGAATCGATTTTTGATCAAGCTCGTCGAGCATGGATAGCGCCTTCACCGCATCAGGATTTCCTTTTCCATGGGAATCGATTGCAAGAAAGGCGGAGACTACTTGCTTTTCTACACTGGCGAAGGTTTTAAAAAGGATGACCGGAAACAGAAAGCAGAATATTTTCATTTCTTTTCTTCTGAAAGTTATTCGATGACGCCAACAAAAAAGAAACCAATCATTTCTTTTTTGCTTTGCATGTTGCTGGTTATTCAAAAGAAGTACCTTGAATGAAAATTGTTAAACCTCTTTTAATTCTTCTGCTTTCCAGCCTTCCGCTTTTGTCCGGGGCATCCTTGGAGGAAATCATACTTTGGCCTAAGCAAGCTCCCGGATACAAAAAAGGAGAAATTGGACCGGAGTCGAAGAGGCAGCCTAAACCCGGGCAAAGCGAGGTGATTCGCATTCAGAATGTGACCCAGCCTGTGATTACGATTTATCCTGCTGCTCCAGATAAAGCTACGGGTGCCACGATAATCGTTTGCCCCGGTGGTGGTTATAATATTTTGGCCTATGAACACGAAGGCACCGAAGTTTGTGAATGGTTGAATGAACTTGGAATTACCGGAGTGNTGTTAAAATACCGGGTCCCTCGAAGGGCAAATAGACCGAAGTATGAAGCTCCCTTGCAAGATGTTCAGCGGGCCATGGGAATCTTGCGTAAAGATGCAAAAAAATGGGGCCTGGATCCGAAGAGAATTGGAATCCTTGGTTTTTCTGCCGGTGGGAATTTGGCAATGATGGCTCTAACTTCTTATGAAAAAAGAGCCTATGCACCCATCGACCAAGCGGATGGATTTTCCTGCCGTCCAGATTTTGGGATACTCATTTATCCTGCTTATTTAGTGGACCGGGTAAAACGAGATGCTTTATTCCCTGAAGTGCAAATCACCCAGAATACCCCCCCCTGCTTTTTTGCACATACTGGAGATGATCATGTGCCGGCAGAGGGTAGTGTGCTTGCTTATTTAGAATTGGAGAAGATGGGAGTGAAAGGGAACGAATTACATGTTTTTCCATTTGGCGGCCATGGTTATGGTATGCGAGTCTCCTCCAACCCTGTTTCTCAATGGCCCTTGAGGGTCGAGGCTTGGATGCGGGCCAATTCTTGGATTCCCAAAGCAAAGGAATAAATGAAAAATCAGGCCATTCGATATCATCAATTAGGTAGTCCATTCGAGGTTTTGGCATTGGAAGATTTACCTATGCCTACCCCTTTGAAGGGGGAAGTGCTGATTGAGATGATCGCTTCTACCATTCATCCCTCTGATTTTGGTCTGATCAATGGATCATATGGTAAACTCCGTGATCTTCCCGCGACTGGTGGAAGGGAAGGAGTCGGGAAGGTGGTGGAGGCTGGCCCGGAGGTAGATGGTGCCATCCTTGGTAAGCTCGTTTCGATGCCAGAACATCAAGGGGTTTGGCAAAGCTATGCAGTCGCTGAGGTGGAGGACTTGATTCTCTTACCCTCCTTGGTTCCTGTCGAGCAGTTAGCGGTAGCTATCTTAAACCCAGTCACGGCATGGCGAATTTTACATGACTTTGAATATTTAAGGGAGGGAGATTTTATTGTTCAAAACGCAGGTAATTCAGCAGTGGGCCAGGCTGTGGTACAATTTGCCAGAATGCTTGGGATTTCCTGCATCAGCCTTGTTCGAAGTGGTCAAAGTTTAAAGGAGTTGAAAAATTTAGGTGCCGAAAATGTGTTACTGGATGATGAATCCGTCCCGAAGCAAGTACTTGATCTTACCAACGGGAAAAAATGTGTAATGGCCTTGAATTCAGTTGGAGGAAAAAGTGCCTTGAGGTTGGCCAAGACCCTTTGTCCAGGTGGAATTCACCTTACTTTTGGAGCTATGGATGGCACTCCAATTCGCTTTCCTACCAGGGAATTAATCTTTGGGGATGTTCGATTTCTCGGCTTTTGGCTTGATCGCTGGAAACAGAATCAATCACGGGCCGGGTTACGAAATGCAATCGAACAGGTTCTTCAACCACTCGCCTTGGATCAGGTGCGGTATTCGATCGACCAGACCTTTCAATTTGAAGAATTTCACAAGGCTTTAGCTCGAAATCAAGAGTCGAGGATGGGAAAGGTTCTGATCGCANCAGATCCGTCCAAGCTTGGATTGGACTAGCTCGAAATTCTTTTTAAAAAACTGGGTAAGGAGAAATACTTGCCAGGGCAAACAGTGTGATTCTTGTGCAGGATTTTATGGGTGGTGATCGCAGATTTAGAAATCCTGCATTTTTTCATTAGGTATTCACAAAGTCCTTCGAGAGCAGACAATTGTTTTGCCGTGGGAGAGCGGAGCTCGAAATTTCCGATTAAACAAATTCCAATGCTCGTTTGATTCCAGCTTCTTTTTTTCATGTGCCCACCATCCAGTTGAGCCCTCCATCTTCCTCCGATATAAATTTCTCCATCATAGGCTTTTCGAGAACCGTTGGAGATGACGAAATGATACGCCAAGCCATTTTTCATGCCCCTAGCTTTATGTACCCGGTGCATATTCATCGCGTCATCCACGGGGGTGGCTGAGTGATGAATTACAATTCTTTGCCATTTGCTGGANTGNGGCNTNATCNNACTGAGAGANNGAAGGGTCGAGGCCGAGAGTAGGCTTCGAGGTGGGGAATAGACCGTTCCTTTAACGGGAATGATAATCTTCTGCCCGACTTTGATCAGATCCGGGCGGTCAATTTTATTAAGCAGTGCCAAGGTGGATAACTTGACCTTAAAACGGCTGGCAATGCTACCCAGACTATCTCCTTTTTTTACGACATAGCTTACTTCTGATTGCCCATTTTGGGGAATTTTAAGTTTTTTACCCACAAAGAGAAGATTTGGGTTTGCAATGCCATTGAATGCCTGCAGTGCAGGGGTAGAAACCCCGTATTTCTTGGCAATACCTCCAAGGGTTTCATTTTTTTGTACAACATGAATCTGGTCAGCCAAGACCAGTGTGCTTCCAAAAGAAAGCAGAAATAATTTCCAAATTTTCCTCATCTACCTGAATTTATTTCTTTTCGAATCTTTACAGCTTGGCAACCTAGAACTTTATTTGAGGAAGAAGTAGTAACCGATAAAACATACCCTTAACTTTTCCAGACAACTCCATTTTACCAATGAAATTAAAAACGAAGGCATGGCTCGTATCCCAGGGATTATTGCTGGTGGTCGCATTTATTATTCAAGTGACCTTTTACCGTGCGATTAAAGTCGGTCCTGTTTTGGGTATGGCCAAGAGGCCTTATGTTGAGATTATCAAGGGAGAGGATCTGGTCATTCCNGAGTCTATTCTCTCTCAAAATTTACCACCTGAGGCTTATGATGCCCGACTGCCTTTGTCTCAGGCCCAGATCCGGAAGTCAAACCTTGCTGCTTATCGTCGGGCAGCCCAGCAGGAGGAGGGTTTACGAACCGCATTCATTGGAGGCGTGGTAGTAAATGTGTTATATTTTTTCGCCTATCATCTTTTATTCATCTATTTTACAAATAGCATCAAAAGATATAAAAAACCGCTTTGAAATTCAAAGTTTTTTTCTTTTGTGTTGCTTAAAGGAAGAATCTTTTTTGCATAGGGGATATCTTAAGTTTATCCACGCTAATGATAATGCCCAAGAAATCTTCGTTCATTCTTTTCAATCTCTTTTTTCTGCCTGTTTTTTTATTCGCTCAATACGGCAGAGGGGATGGATATTCTGCTATTTCATCTCAGAAACCAATTACTGATTACTTTGAAAGTGTAGACGACAAGAGCTTTTATCAAAGCCAGCGTATTCATGGAATGAAGCGTGAAATTAATGACTACTCTCAAAGGCTTCACAATTTACAAAACCGATTTGATGAAATCTTTTACGGACTCTCTCGGGGTGGCTCTTTTCAGAAACCCTTTGATACCGAATTGTCGCCAACCCGTCCTGAAAGGGAGAGCCTTTACGATTCTAAAGTTTCTGTTTCCCCGGGTTTACCTANTACCTCCAACCCTGGCCCAGTTTCTTCGGGACGGGCTCCGGCAGATCTTTTCGAACCCGAAGAACAGAATCCAGTTAATCAGCTTGCCTTTCAAGTTGAAGCCCCGGGGACTTACACCGAAGGAGGGGAGACGAAGGCTCTCTTTAACCCGAAAAGCCAAGCCTCCAATGGAATGGGGAAATATTTTATTCTTACCCCCGGCTTTGCCATACCCTACAAAGTTCACAAGCCTTCTATCCCGATCTCGAATAAAGAAAAATATACCCGATACGACCCCGGGGTTAGCATGCTTTTTGCCGGAGGTTTTCAGAGAAACAACTTTCGATTTGGTCTAGGTGGTTTGTACAAAAGGCATCAACATCATGAAACCTCTTACGAATATGATACTTCCTATAAAGGTCCTAAAAACCGGAGATATTTTCGGCATTCGGCNGANACTTTTGCTGGATTTCTTGANCTAAGTTNNGANNGGAANCTGATTGGCAATCTCGGAGGATACATTGGTTTGGGCTTGGGTTATTATTTGTCAATCATTGAGGATCCAAGACGCCGGTTGGATCATGGCCTATTTGCAACCGGGAATCTTGGCCTGGCCTACAACTTCAATGAAATGATTGCCCTACGCCTCGGTTATCGTTACCTGCACGAGGAAGAGACTCCTGCCCATGTTGCTGAGTTAGGTTTGGATTTCGAATTCTGATTTTCAGATGTCAACTGCTCTTGGGGGTCGGAGCAATGCCCCCCTCCGACAAAGCTTGCTCAAAAGATTTTTTTTGAGTCCTTTGGGCATTATTTATCGAGTTTGGACTTTCTCCATCCGCTTGCGGTATGCAGATGAGGAGGACCGGATTAAACTTGAAAACTATCCAGGACCCGTTGTCTTCATATTATGGCATAATCGCTTATTTATTGGCCCGGAATGGCACTCGCGATTTAGAAAAAAGAAACATTGTTATGGATTAATTAGTGGCAGTCGGGATGGTGCATGGTTGGAAGCCTTTTATTCCTGGGCTCGTATTCGAGCGGTTCGTGGTTCGAGAAACCGGAGAGGTACCCAAGCGATTCGAGACCTGGTAAAAGTAGTACGAGAAGGAAATGATGTGGGAATTACCCCGGATGGTTCCCGCGGGCCGCGCTATCAAGCAAAGTCTGGGGCATTAGCCTTGGCCAAGATAACCAAAAATCCTGTTCTTCTGCTTACCTTCAAATTCTCTTCTGCCATTCGGTTGAAGACATGGGATGAATTTCGGCTCCCATTGCCATTTTCTTCGGTTAAGGTTACCAGTAAATTTTTGGATTATGATTATCTCTTTGAAAATCGTACCTTAGATGAAGCAACTCAGGTTGCTGAAAGCGAATTAAATCGTTTAACTGAGGATTGAGCCCAAACCCATTTTTTTAAATCCTTTGAACACCATCCTCGAAACCCATTCGCTCACCAAAAAATTTGGTACCATTACTGCGGTGAATGATTTGTCCTTCTCTCTGTGCCGATCTTCGATCACCGCATTACTTGGTGGAAATGGAGCNGGGAAGACTACGACGCTTTCCATGCTCCTTGGACTCTTACGACCCAGTTCTGGGGAAATTAGCCTCTTTGGGAAGGATTTTGTTAAAGACCGCTTTCCCGTTCTGGGCAGAATGAATTTTTCATCTCCCTATGTGGATTTACCGCAACGGCTTACCGTGGGTGAAAATCTTTTAGTTTATGCGAAATTATATGGCGTGGTTCACCCCAAGGAAAGAATCCAGCAAGTGGCCAAGTCCTTTCGCTTAGAACAATTATTGGACCAACGCCTAAGACGACTCTCATCCGGTCAGAAGACCCGGGTTTCCTTAGCTAAATCCTTGATCAATGAGCCAGAATTTCTACTTTTGGATGAACCGACTGCGAGTCTCGATCCGGATACAACCGTTTGGATCCGTGAATTTCTTCAGGAATACCGGGATCAGAGAGGGGCTACGATTTTATTTGCAAGCCATGATATGAGGGAAGTGGAGTTGTTATGCGATGAAGCCCTGCTCATGAAGGAGGGCAAGCTCGTGGAAAAAGGCTCACCCCAGGGTCTACTCGACAAATACCAAAGAAATAACCTCGAAGAAGTCTTTCTTCAGGTCAATCGGAAGGGCATGGAATGACTACGACACTAAAGCATTCCTCGTCCGGTCGGATCTTTGCTCTTTTTACCCGCTATTTCTTTCTTTTACGAAGNAGNTGGCCCAGGATTATTGAAATTGCNTACTGGCCAACCATGCAGATGGTGGTCTGGGGNTTTGTATCCAAGCACTTTGCCCCGAGNAGNCCGGAACTNACCGCNGGNGGGGTGCTGATATCGGTAGTNTTAATCTGGGATACCTTGTTNCGATCGCACATTAGTTACACCCTTTCCTTTNTNGAAGAAATGTGGTCGAGGAATTTGGGGAATTTATTTGTTTCCCCCCTCAGGCCTTGGGAATTAATGCTGGGTCTTGCCTGCATTTCCTTAATTCGCACCTTGATAGGAATGATCCCTGCCGCTCTGCTTGCGATTCCTTTTTTTGGAGTTTCCGTTTTCGATATGGGNCTTCCGCTCTTTGCCTTCTTCTTNAATTTGGTTTTGACGGGCTGGGCGATGTCTCAATTTGTAACTGCNATTCTGATTCGGTACGGANTAGGTGCAGAGAGCTTGACTTGGGTGCTTCCTTTTCTGATCGCTCCTTTNTCCTGCATTTATTATCCCTTATCCACCTTACCCGGATGGATGCAGGAAATTGCCGCNTTTATCCCCACAACCTATGTTTTTGAGGGNATGCGGGCTCTACTTATCGAAGGAGTTTGGCGNCAGGATCTCCTCCTGAAANCCNTGAGTTTTAANCTGATTTATNTGGGNCTNGGNATGAGTGCATTCTTATTTGCCTTTCGAGTTGCCCGAAAACACGGTTTACTTCTTCAAGCCGGAGAATAAAAAAATGAAGTCCATTCCCGTTTGCCAATCTCGATGAATNTATCATNATCGNTCGTTTAAACTTTTAAATCATGGCTAGAATTAATCAAAATTACGACAAGTTAGCGGCTGGATATCTTTTTCCNGAGATTGCCAGGCGTACCAATGCCTTTTTGGAAAGCAACCCGGGTGCTCAAGTTCTGAGACTTGGAATCGGGGATACTACGGAACCGATTGTTTCTTCAGTTCTAGACGGGCTGAAAGAGGGGGTGGATGCACTTGGCTCCTTGGAGTCTTATTCCGGTTATGGACCATCGGAAGGAATTTCTCCCCTGCGGGATGGATTGGCCAAGCTCTATTCGGAACGCGGACTCTCCTTGGATCCGAGCGAATTTTTTGTCAGCGACGGGGCCAAGTCAGACTCCGCAAATATTCAGGGGATTTTCTCGGACGACTGCGTGGTCGCAGTCCAAGACCCTGCCTATCCAGTCTATGTTGACAGCAATGTCATTGCAGGCCGAACCGGTTTGGCTTCGGAAACCGGTTATGACGGACTGGTCTACATGCCATGTACTGAAGAAAACGGATTTTTTCCGGATTTACCCACGCAGAAGGTTGACCTGATCTATATTTGCAGTCCCAACAACCCGACCGGTGCCGTAGCAACGAAGGAACAACTTAAAAAGTTCGTCGATTATGCAAATGAGCACAAGGCGGTTATCTTTTTTGACTCTGCCTATGCAGCCTTCATTACCGATCCCGATCTTCCGCACTCAATTTATGAAGTGGAAGGTGCGGAGAATTGTGCCATCGAATTTAATAGCTTTTCCAAGACTGCTGGCTTCACCGGTGTTCGACTTGCTTGGACGATTGTACCAAAGGCTTGTCAAACTGAAGATTCGGAAGCCGGAAAACTACATGCTCTCTGGACCCGTCGCCAAAATACCTTTTTTAATGGGGCCTCCAATGTGGTTCAAGCCGGTGGGGTTGCGGTTTTAAGCAGCGAGGGTCGTAGGCAGACCGATGAACAGGTTGCTTTTTATCTGGAGAATGCCCGAATCATCAATGAGGGATTGGAAGCCTTGGGGATCACCACCTATGGCGGAGGCAATGCTCCCTATGTCTGGCTTAAGACCCCAGGTGGACTGTCATCCTGGGACTTCTTTGATAAATTACTCAATCAATGTCATGTGGTCGGTACTCCTGGCTCTGGTTTTGGACCGGCAGGCGAGGGCTTTTTTCGCCTCAGTGCCTTTGGCCATCGGAAGAATGTGGAGCAGGCCGTCTCTTCAATCAAGGAAAAGCTTCAACTCTAGTCGTACTTCGCCTCCGGATCGGAGGAAATGATCCTGTTTAGACAAAAGATTGCTGGGCAGGTTTAATGATCAACTCGGGAATGTGAACGCGATCGGGTAATCCGCAAATATGAAGAACCACGGAGGCAACATCTTCAGGTTGCAGGATGCTCTCCCGGTGCTCGTCGCTGGGTGGTTGCTTTCGGTTTTCAAGAATTGGAGTGTTCACTTCACCCGGATAAAGGTTGGTGATTCGAATACCATTTTCTTTTTCTTCCTCGGCCACGCCTACGCCCAGTCCACTCATTCCGAATTTTGAGGCATTGTAGCCAATTCCGGCAAGCGGGACCGATCTTCTACCGGCGACGGAATTAATCAGTACAACCAGTCCATTCTGCTGAGCCCTCATTCTCTCCAAGGTAAGGCGTAAAACATTGTAGCTTCCGGTTAAATTGATATCGATCAACCTGTCCCAATCTTTTGGATCCAACTCCTGCATGGAGCGCATAGCTACATTGATACCCGCGGCATGAATCAGGAAATCCAGTTTTCCCATGGATTGATCAAACCATTGAAATAAGTCTTCCAACGATTCGCGATCGGTCACATCTGCATCTTTGCAGAGGATTTCATTCCCGTTCCCGAACTTGTTCGCGGTTTCTTTAAGCATTTCCATCCTTCTTCCCGCAATCGCTACCTTGGCACCCCTTTCAGCCAGGGCAAGGGCACTCGCTTGCCCCATACCTGATCCTCCACCGATTAGGAGAACATTTTTATTCTCTATGCCTTCTATCGCACTCATAGAGCAAGAAATGAACCAAGGATTACCTTCTCGCAACCCTTATCCTTCTTCAAATGCCAGGTATGATGGGTACACCACAACTGGTGACCGATAAGATAAAAAGAATATAAGCTATGATTTTCATATTGAATCTAGCATCCACTTGGATTGAAGAATAGCAACTCAAAGCGACTGAACCATGGCAAAATTTACAAAACCTGGAAATAAATGGGATCTGAAAGCTAGGATTGACGAATGAAACGGTTGCAACCTAACATGGAGCTTGAAACCCTGATATGAAAATCCTTGCTACCATTGATGAAAGCTCCTCTTTCTTTCGAGTCCTTATAGGAATTGGTGGGATATTATTGATTGCCTTTTTACTAAGTTCGAATCGCAAGAAGATTGACCCCAGGGTAATTCTCGGGGGGCTTGCTTTGCAATTTATGATTGCATTTGGAGTTCTTCGGATCAGCTGGGTGGAAGCCTTTTTTGGCTGGGTTGCCAAGATGTTCTCCTTAGCCCTGCAAATTTCNGTCGACGCTGCCGGTTTTGTATTCGGTCCCTTGTCCAATATTGCTGCAATGAACCAAGCATTTGAAGGGCAAGGCTTCGTCTTTGCTTTCATGGCATTGCCCAGCATNCTCTTCTTTTCCGCCTTATCCTCTTTGCTTTATTATTTTGGTATCTTACAAGTTGTGGTCCGAGGCATGGCCTGGGTGATGAGCCGGGTGATGAAATTATCGGGAGCGGAGAGCCTGGCTGCAGCATCCAATGTATTTGTGGGACAAACCGAAGCCCCACTGATTGTGAAACCCTACATTCCCAAAATGACAAAGTCGGAAATTCTGGCCTTAATGGTCGGAGGGATGGCCACGATTGCCGGTTCGGTCTTTGCCATCTATATGGGTATGCTAGGTGGTTCTGATGAAGCCTCCAGGCTGGCTTTTGGTAAATTTCTGCTTTGTGCATCGGCAATGAATGCACCAGCAGCATTACTCATTGCAAAAATGCTAATTCCTGAGGAGGAAAAAGTGAGTAAAGACCTAAGCGTGTCCAAGCAATCAATCGGTAGAAATCCGATTGATGCCCTTGCCAATGGAACGAGCCAGGGTTTGCAGTTGGCCCTTAATGTTGGAGCTATGTTGATTGCTTTTTACGCCGTAATCATGTTGGCCAATCACATTCTTGGCTGGATGGGTTCCTTCTCGCCATTCGGAGCATTGTCGATCAATCAACACTTGCATGAATTTAGTAATGCCCGTTTTGAGACCTTGAGCCTACAGGCGATTTTCGGCTTTGTATTTGCTCCCCTTGCNTGGTTGATCGGGGTAGGGGGAAGCGAGGTGCTTTCCGTCGGGCAACTCATTGGCACTAAAACTTTTGCTACCGAATTCTTTGCCTACATGGAACTTTCAAACATGCAGGCGGAAGGCCTTTCCCGGAAATCGGTATTTCTTGCCACTTTTGCACTTTGTGGNTTTGCCAATTTTATGTCCATCGGTATTCAAATTGGAGGAATTGGATCNCTCGCCCCCGAGAGAAGGTCTGACTTGGCAGCCCTAGGATTAAAGTCATTAATTGGGGGTACATTGGCCAGTTTGCTCTCCGCAACCATTGCTGGATTNTTCTTTCAATGANTTCTTTTTTGCTAGGCTTCCAGNACCCGTGAATTTGACCTTTGTCATTACATTCACAAACTAAATATTTGAATGTCAGAAGCTAATATCGAAATCCCTAAACTCCTTCCCGCGATGACACTTCGTGGGGTCGTTCTTTTTCCCAGTGCTATGATGCCCCTTCGCATATTTGAAGAACGCTACCGGCAAATGCTTGATGACATCCTCTCGGAAGATCGAATGTTCGCCATTGTCCGGGAGCGGGAAGATGTATCCGANGAAGAAGCTAAGATGGAACCTCCCTACCAAGTTGCTACCGCTGGTCTGGTACGGATCTCGAAGAAGCATGACGATGGTACCTCCTTTGTGCTCTTACAGGGATTACATCGTGTACGGATTCAATCGGTTTCACAGGAAGAACCCTACCGGATCTTAGAGGTTGAACCCTTAAATACGGTCATTGAAGAAACCGTTCCCCAAGTCCGTAGTAATCTTGTGGAAGGACTCAAGCAGAATACTGAATTACAAGGTTTAGTAACCAACGAAATCTTGGATATGCTTACCCCGCTTGAGGACACTTCAGCTTTTGTGGATCTTGCCGCCCATCACATTTGTCGCGATACCGATTTTAAGCAAAAAATGCTCGAAGAAGATTCGCTTCACAAAAGGGCTAAAATGCTTCTGGAGTTGCTCAAAGTGGAAAATGAAAAGCTTTCTTTCCTNAAGCAATCCTTTGGGGAAACGGGNGAAGATGAGATCGACATCAATTGATATCTTCNCATTCTTACGNNCATGTCAGNGCCTCTNNCGGACGAACAGAAAGCNAAAAGGGTCGGTCATTTTAGAAAGATTATAAANTACCGNTCNTGGTTTGGCTGGGTTTTTTCAATCGTAGGAGCCGCACTCTTCGGAGTCGGGGTTCAACAGGAAAACAATCCCATGACCATGATCAACGGATTCCTTTTCTTTGCTTATGGTTGCTTTATGGTCTGGCAAGCAAAACGGGCAAGGGAGAAATTGGACGCCAACTCTTTGTAATTCATCTTTTACTCCATCCACTCCTGTGGATGAAGCATTTTAGGATCTGCATCCTCATTTTCGGCAAAATAAACCGCCATCCTCAGGTAGGGCAAGATCCAGTCTGGAGAATCTGGTTTTCTCTTCTTGATTTCCTCAAAAACAGTATCCGGAGCCCGGCCCTCAAGCTCATATAATTCTTTGACGCCAATATCGATCAAATCCCGGGCCACCCGAACATCCATTCTGGGGATTCTCATCATGGGCGAAGCCAAGGCTTCTCTATCTACCTTCTTTTTCTTTTTCCCGTTCGGACCCGCTTCCTTTTTATTACTAAAAAAGGCATCCAATGGAATGATGTCTTCAATCGCCATCTGAAGGTTTCAAGCCTCCAAAGGGAAGAAAGGCAAATCCAAAAGCTGAATGGGATAGAATTCTTAGAGAATTTAACTGTCTCCAAAGGAGTATCGCTCTTCGTGATGGAATCGTAAGGTTGGGCTGGAGCGAAAAGTTAATGGGTTGAAAATTTAAGGCTCGTTTGACTGGGAATGCTCAGCTATCAAGAAATGGATGCGATTGAAACAGGGACAGGTTTGGGTGAAAAAAAATAAATTCTTTCGGATTACCGAGTGGGCCCGTATGTCGATTAAATACAAATTGTCTTTTTCCCACAATGGAGCAGAGGAAGAAACCGAAGAGGTTTCAAAAAAAGAATTTTGCCGGTTGATCAAAGGGGCGGAGCTAATCGAGGAAAAGAGCGAAAGCTCTTAGCTATTTTCTTTTTTACTCGACCTGAATCCTTTTTCGTTTTCTTCATAGGGAGATGTCAGTTTCCATTGGTACTCCCTTCACTTNATCGGCGAAAAAAGTCCTGCTTTGCGGCTCAGGTGAATTGGGTAAAGAGGTAGTGATTGAATTACAGCGTTATGGGGTAGAAGTCATTGCACTGGATGCGTATGCGAATGCTCCAGCGATGCAGGTTGCGGATCGTTCTCATATTGTTTCGATGCTGGATGCAGATGCCTTACGCCGGGTGATTGCCATAGAAAAGCCGGACTTGGTGGTACCGGAAGTGGAAGCGATTGCCACCGATGTGCTTGCAGAATTTGAAGAGGCAGAAATTTGCTCCATTATTCCAACCGCCCGGGCCACTCAGTTGACGATGAACCGGGAGGGTATTCGTAGGTTGGCTGCGGAGNAGTTGGGGTTATCCACTTCCCCTTATGCCTTTGCGGAAACGGAGGANGNATTCCTGGAGGCGGTAAGAGAGATTGGCTNCCCCTGTGTGGTCAAGCCAATCATGAGTTCCTCCGGGAAAGGGCAGAGCACGATCCGGTCGGAGCAGGAGGTCAAGGTGGCTTGGGAATATGCCCAAGCAGGGGGAAGAGCGGGGAAGGGTAAGGTAATCGTGGAAGGCTTTGTAGAATTTGACTACGAGATTACCCAGCTCACGGTGCGTCACTCCGGGGGTACTTCTTATTGCGAGCCAATTGGCCATGTTCAGGTGTCGGGGGATTATCAGGAATCCTGGCAGCCCCAAGCAATGTCGGGAATTGCTATAGAAGAAGCCCGCAGGTATGCCAAGTTGATCACGGATGCCTTGGGAGGGTGGGGTGTATTTGGGGTCGAGCTCTTTATTTGTGGGGAGCAAGTTTTATTTAGTGAAGTTTCTCCGCGACCCCACGATACGGGGATGGTAACCATGATTTCTCAGGATCTTTCTCAGTTTGCTTTGCATGCCCGGGCAATCCTGGGATTACCGATTCCGGAAATTCGACATTTGGGTCCCTCTGCTTCCAGCGTGATTCTGGTGGAGGGGGAGTCAGATAAAGTGTGTTTTGGGAACCTGGAGCAAGCTCTGGGAGAAGCGGATACTCAACTCCGATTATTNGGCAAGCCGGAGGTAAAAGGACAGCGAAGAATGGGAGTCGNACTTGCCCGTGGTGCCTCGGTGGAGGAGGCCAGAAAGAAAGCGAATTCGGTAAGTTCCCAGGTCTCAATTTCGTTATAGGTAGAATATGGGAGAAATAAAAGACCTGCTGACCAAACTGGAGCAATTCAGGGATGAACGGGATTGGGGNCAATTTCATGATCCCAAGAATTTGGCNTTGGCACTTTCGATTGAGGCTGCTGAATTAAATGAACTTTTTTTATGGAAGAAAGAGAGTGATTTAAGTTCCGTAGATCAGGATAAGCTCAAGGATGAAATTGCGGATGTTTTTGCATATGCGATCATGTTGGCCGGGCAATATGACTTTGATGTTTCTGAAATTGTAAGGGCTAAGATTCTCAAAAATGCCCAAAAATACCCGNTCGAAATAGCCAAGGGAAATGCNGCAAAATACAATGAACTTGNANATGCCGAAGNGTAAANAAGGTCAGGTANCTTCGATNACTTTGGTGCCGGCAAGACGATCATGTAAGCAGCGTCGATCTTNTCCAAAGATGAATAGNACATTTACNATNCNAATCAAGGCTCCAATNATTGGNATCTGGGCNATTAAGCTGAAGGTGAGATAGCGAACGAAATATAATTGACCAATTCCAAGCAATTTGTCGTCCAAACTGACAATTCTAATTTTCAACAACTTTTTTCCGATCGTTTGGCCCTGNGTGTGCAATAAATATCCTTGAACTAAGAGGAATAGAACCTGTCCAATAATGAAAAGCTTTATGCTCTGATCAAGGTTGAAACCCTGCATCTTTGCTGGGTCAGAAATATTAATTAACCCNAAAGGTTGNGCGANNANGANTACNAGAGGAAAGAAAATAAAAANATCCACAACNGCTGCGGCCAACCTNTTCCCACGAGANGCAAGCTGATTAGGCTCANATTCGACAAANNTTTNNGGGGTNTNTTCTTCCATTGGNTGAAATCAAAAAAGAATTGGAATGAAAAGTACAGCATAATGACTCCATTAGCNATTGANNGNTCTCTTNNAGTGATGNAAATCGAATAAAGTCGCTATCCNGCTAGAATAAAATAGAGTCTCCCAATGTCATTTGATTCCCTTGGGCTAAGACCTGAAATTCTACAAGCAATTAAAGAAACGGGTTATACCGAACCTACTCCGATCCAGAGCTCTTCNATNCCCCTGGTTTTAGAAGGNCGGGATCTGATNGGGATTGCCCAGACTGGAACCGGAAAGACNGCTGCTTTTACNCTGCCCATGTTGGAAAAGTTGATNCATCACNATGGGCAGAGAAAAGGGAAGGGNACCCGGGCCTTGGTATTATCACCNACGCGGGAGTTGGTTGTTCAAATNGAGGAAAATGTAAAGACATANGCCAAACANATACCNGTCAAAGTCGCCACGGTTTATGGAGGNGTAGGAGAAAATCCGCAGAAGAAAGCNCTTCGAAGTGGGGTGGAGCTAATTATCGCCACTCCTGGACGGCTAATGGACTTAATGGGNCAGGGTTNNACTAATTTCTCNGAATGTGANTTTTTTGTNTTGGATGAAGCGGACCGGATGNTGGACATGGGCTTTTTACCAAATGTAAGAAAGATTGTTTCCTCCTTACCAAAGAAAAGACAAACCCTTTTATTTTCCGCCACTTTNTCCAAGGAGATNGAAAAACTAACCAGAGAATTTCAGCATTCTCCAAAGTNTNTTGAAATTGGAAAGAGANCAAACCCTGCGGATACCGTGGAGCAATTTTTATATGAGGTTTCAAAGNCTCAAAAAATTGGATTACTNAAACATCTTCTTGGAAACAATGATCTTTATTCTGTTCTTGTGTTTACCCGGACCAAATATGGAGCAGACCGGGTGGCCAAGCAACTGGGGAAGTCAGGAATTCAAACCGGTGCTATCCACTCCAACCGTACCCAAAATCAAAGAACCCGGGCNTTGAATGATTTCAAGGATGGAAAGATCCGGGTGCTGGTGGCAACCGACATTGCGGCACGNGGGATTGATGTTGAGGGAATCACCCATGTGGTGAACTTGGATTTTCCGCCTACGCCCGAGGATTACATCCACCGAATCGGTAGAACCGGACGGGCAAAGTCAGAAGGGGTTGCGATAAGCTTTATTACCGAGGAGGACCGAAATCCACTGCGTGCCCTCGAGCGTTTCATGAAGAAGTCGATCATTCGACGAAGGGCAAAGGGCTTTGTGGTTGATCAAGAAGCATTTGCGNCTGCGGACCGAAAGCACAAGACATCAAGAGGTCCAAAGCCAAAAGATGGAAGTGGATTTAAAGGGCAGAAAAAAAGATTTTCGTCTCCTTCAAAACGAAGGAATTTTCGAAGAGATTAGCAACAACCAGATTCCGGGTTGCAACCAGAGGATACGGTTTCAACCTCTTCGGCTTCTGGGATTCCACACTTTTCTTTGGCCAAACAGTCGGTTTCCAAAGATGTTAGATGAAACCGGTTATCATGGTGGGAAAGTCCATATCGACCGATGGTTTCGGACTGGTATTCGACTTCGATTTCCAAGTCTGGAAATGCAANTTCATTCTCAGCGGAAGAAATGATTTCCANGNCCTTTTCAGCNGATAGNCGGTGTTCGAAATCATTCGCTGTCCAGAGTTGACAACTAATTTTCGCTTCTTCGCGAACGGTACCACCGCAGTCGATAAATTTCTTAACCATGGTTCCCACTTCTGTGAGATGAAAATGGGG
>NHDN01000013.1 GCA_002171765.1 Verrucomicrobia bacterium TMED60 | reverse complement strand
TCCAGTAATTGAACCACTTCCACTGTCGCCATTCCAACTTAATCCGCTAGGCAGACCACTAACGGTAAAACTTTGGGCAGCCCAACGCCCGGTGTAAAAAATATAATTCAGATCTTCACCAGCGTTTAAAGATACTTGATTTCCTAGTAGAGATTTGACTTCTGTAGTGGCACCGGAGAGAGCATGAGTGGTAACCACACCAGCGGTCGCCGGCATCCACCCGTGAACAGATTTTAAGAAACTCGGTACGGGTTTGAGGAGCAATCCAGAAATTTTGATAATTTTTGGGGTAATTGATCTTGCTTCAATGAGCAGGACAAAGGACAGAATTATCCGAAGCTTTTTCATGCTTAATTGCACCCGCAACCACCTCCACCTATTCCGCGCCCTCCTCTTGAGCCTTCCCTTGAAAAATAAGCGTGATCGTTCATCTTCTGAGAAAGCGGATCGCGGTCCGATCTCATTACTATATCCGCAAGATGATATCTTTCCATGGGACTAACCGTCATTTTTGGGGTGCAACCAGTGAAAACTGTCACAAGAATAATCAGGAAGTTAAGTAGAATTTTCATTTTGGACATATTGATAAAACTTATTGCTGAGCAGGGGAGAATCAAATGACTGAATACACCCCTCGACATTCCACTCCGAATCGATCATTCGAAGCCCTGCTTGCTTGCCGCTCATAAGGCATGTGGTGGAAATAATTCCAGACTTAAGGCAGCTTGGGCTTATTACAGAAGCACTGAGTTCCGAATGAATGGTGGGATAGCCCGTACGATGATCAACCGTGTGACCATATCTTTTCCCTTCCAAATCGAAAAACCTGCGGTAATTTCCGGAAGTGGCCAAAGCCCGGTTGCTCAGGCTGACTATAAACCCGGGACTTTCTTCTCCCCCTGGTTTTTCGATGCCTATTTTCCAGGGAACACCTTCGGTAACAAAACCGGAAGCAAAAATGTCTCCTCCGAAATCAACTAGGAAGTTTTCACAGTTAAGATTCCTCAGCTTTTCAGATACCTGATCGACCGCGAATTCCTTGCCGAAACCACCAAAATCAAGACCCATTCCTTGGAAGGGTAGATAAATCTCATCTTCTAAAATTTGCACATTTTCCCAATTTACCAATTCCTTGGCTTCGCTAATCTCATGTTCTTGCGGCAATTGATTTTTTTCTTTTGCCTTTTGCCAAAGAGCGGTAAGAGATAGGCAGGATGGATCAATCATTTGGTTACTTTGAAAGAAGGCAAATCTGCCGGCTCGAAGCACTAACACATCCTCTTCCGTCAACGGGATGGGTTTTATCCCAGCCGACGCATTGACAAGAGACAACCAACTATTCTCCAAGTAACGGGAGTATCTTTGTTCAAATTCCTGTACCCAACTTACGACTTTCTGCGAGGCGAATTCAAAGTCGATTGATTCACAAGCGGAATATTTAACCTTGCATCTAGTGCCGAAAGCTTGAAAAGAGAGGACCGTGAGGTCTCTTTCCTGGCTCAAAAAAAAAGGTTTATCCAAAGAGGTTAGAGTTCCCATTGCAGCCCAATCGTGAAAACATTGGCGTCCGGGTAGACTCGAGCATCCGTTACCCCGTCACTTCCTTTAGTAAGGTAGCGATCGTATCCTGCATCAAGGGTAAGATTATCCTGCATCAAGAAGGATAGTTTTAAGCCCAAGCCATGTGAATCAAAGGAAGACAATCGATGATCCGCTGAATAAAAAGGACCTTCTGAGGAATTGGGACGCCACATGAAATTATCAAAGAACTCTCTTTCTCGAATTTTTGGGCTATAAAAAGATGTCTGATTTTGAGTGTAAAACCGATAGCGCGGGGAAAGTATCCATTTTCCTCCGAGTCTTTTGTTTGCTTCAATTTCAATGGTATGACCCCTCAAACGGTGATCATCTTGGAAATACCTGTAACTCAGATGAGTCCCTATTTTCAATGAATCCAAGTAACGGGATAATTCTGAGTAGAAGATAAAAATCTCCCGTTTATCGGGACGATTTTCAGGTGCTAAACCAATGCTTCCAAAAATTTCTTCATGTGGGGTATTTTTATAGGGATCGCTTAAATATCCGCTTGGCCATGAGTAGGTAAAGTTGAACGATATGCTGGTGAATTTATCGAGAATGCGGGTTAAGCCAGTTGAAAGAGAAGGGGTCTTTTTTTCCACAAAATTTCCAGTAAAGTCTTTGACGGAATCATCCTGCAGCGAAAATCCGGATGTTACAATCAAGGTCTCAGCCGCTAGTTTGTATGAATATTGTACGGCATAACTGCGAGAAAGGTAATCGGGCTCATCGCTGATTCCATATTCAAATGAAAAGTCATGATTTTGGTTTTTTTTCTTTATGGTAAATAGGCCCGCTTTTCTTATCTCCTCCGGTACGATTTGCAGCCAATCATTTTCTGCGATGGCGGAAGAGGGTGGCAGCCCGTACGGCGTGGCTCCAGACCATGCATCTACTGTACCCAGAAATTCAAAAGACCAATCATTCTCAAATTCTATTTCAGTCTCAGCGTACCAGGAACTCACTTCGATCCGATCATCATCTTCNAGCCATTCCCTGTACTTGGTTTTTAAGGNATTTTGCCCGTANCCTTTATTCCATAATAAGTGGAAGCAAANCAAGAAGGATAAGAACNATAGACGCATGAACNCTATNCTTGTANTCAACTCAAAATCGTCAACTCTTTCACCTCAAAATTAACTTTTANNAGGATCTGATTTCTTGCTATTATTGGCATTTGAAGTAACGATTAAGCGATTATCATGTTGAGGTTGGAAAATTTAAAAAAAAGCTATCTTGATGGAGAAGGTAATNCCATCCCTGTTGTTGATGTAAGCGAATTTTTTTTGGACCACGGATCAATAGTTGCAT
This sequence comes from Verrucomicrobia bacterium TMED60, assembly GCA_002171765.1. The sequence goes on along the minus strand of NHDN01000013.1, from coordinate 39,239 downwards.
TATACGGAGATAGCGGTTCAGGCAAAACCACATTTCTTAACCTAATTGCGGGAATCCTTGCTCCAGACCATGGAACCTTAAAGTTTGCGGGAAGCTATCTCCATGAACTAGACGAAAATCAAAGAGACCAACTTCGGGCTAAGTCCATGGGTTATATATTTCAATCCTTTCACTTGTTACAGGGTTGCACCGCATTGGAAAACTTGTTGGTAGCGATGTCTTTTGCGGGTAAAGTCGATTCGTCCAGAGCAAAAGAATTATTAAAGGTTGTGGGATTAGCAGAGCGGATGAATCATAAACCTAATGAGTTATCGATTGGCCAGCAACAAAGGGTAGCCCTGGCCAGGGCAGTGGTTAATCAACCTTCCCTATTATTGGCGGACGAGCCCACGGGCAATTTAGATGAGCGAAACACTCAAGTTTCCTTGGATATTCTTAAAGAATTATGTGAGGTGAATGAAGCCAGTATGATTATTGTTAGCCATGACCCTAAGGTNATCTCCTCTTTTGAAACCAAAATGAATTGGTCGGATCTAAACCGAGTTCAAGAAAATCCTCTTTCCATAAATGATTAAGCCGGGTCTACAAGTTATTTTATTTTTAGCCCTTCGCAGCATTCAAAGGCATGCCCTTTCTTCCTTCCTTGCCATTTTCTCGATCTCCATGGCGGGGGGTCTGGTGTTGAGCACATGGAAGATTAATCAGGAAACGAGGCGTGCCTTTCATATTTCTACCAGTGGTTTTGATGCGGTCTTGGGTGCCCGAGGTTCAAAATTACAAATCATTTTGAATTCTCTTTTTCACCTTGAAGACTCACCGGGTAACTTGACCTGGGAACAATATGAACTGATAAAAAGTAACAGAGGGGTCAAGGAGGCTTATCCCATCGCGGTAGGAGATAATTATCTGGGCTATCGATTGGTCGGAACGGAGCCCGCTTTATTTGAAAATCATCAATGGAGTTCTGGTCGCTCGTATGAAATAAAACCGGGGGGACGAATTTTTTCTTCGATGGCCAAGGAGGCTCTAGTCGGTTCTTTTGTCGCCGATCAAATTGGTCTTAAGCTAGGAGATCAATTTCATCCATACCATGGACTTGACTTTAAGGAAGAAAATAAACACGAGGACATCTATGTGGTGGTTGGGATTCTGGAACCTACGGGGACTCCTACAGATCGTGTAATCTGGATCCCGATCAAGGGCATTCAATTAATGGAAGGACATGATCCCACCATGGCTCATTCTCTGAGTGCGGTATTGTTGAAGCTGAAGGGGGCGGCGGGATTCTCACTTCACACGAAATATAATAAGCAAGGAAATGTTGCCACACTCGCATGGCCGATTGCTTCCACTCTGAGCAGTTTTTTTGACAAGTTTAGCTGGTTTCAAAAAGTTTTAGAGATGGTAGCTGGTCTGGTTGCTATTATTGGTTTGTTCATAATTATATTATCCCTGAGGACCTCGATGAACGAAAAGAAAAGAGAATTTGCTATATTAAGATGCCTGGGAGCAAGTAGAATGGTGGTTACAAGTATTGTACTTTTTCAATCCTTGACCTTGGCATTTTTGGGTGGTGTTGGGGGGGTAGCTTTTCATTACTTAATTAATCTTATTTCATTCAGTATAATTCGTGAAAATACCGGAGTCATGATGAATAGTTTCAGTTTTGACCCCATGATATTTTATCTTTTTGGTTCGGTATTAGTTCTGGGATTAATCAGTGGAATTCTTCCATCTTTTCAGGCTTATAAAAATGAATTGTCGGAGAATCTGAAAATTATTACATAGAGTTCTATTCTTGGATTAATTTATGAAACCAGTAATTTTTACGACTTTTGCGTGGCTCGTCCTTTTCTTTCTGGGAGCCTGTAGCGAAAGTGATCCTTCGGGGAAAGAGGTTGATGTTTTTAAAATAGTTGGTGAACCAATTCTTGAAGATTCAAGTAAGAAAAAAGTCCCTGACATCAATGAATCCCGGGCATTAGTTTCTCCGGATCCCGGCACCACCCCAGCTAAAATAGAACCAGAAGAAGTTGAAGTTTTCCAAGGGGTTGTGGTGGATGGGAAGAAAACAACCGACCAAAACCAGTCTTTTGTTGAAGATTTTGGTACGCTTCCACCTTTAGAGCCAGATGGTGCCTATAGATCCATTGCGTTTCGTGACCTTACGGATTTTGAATACTCTGTGGATTGGGAAAGAGATGGTAAGGAATTTGACTTTTCCGCCTATGCACAAAGAGTTCCCAAAAAACTGAGGAAGGTTTCAAATACAAAGGTTGCCATTGAAGGATTTATGATCCCCACGATTGTAGATGAGAATAATGAATTGAAGGAGTTTCTGCTCCTTCCNGATCAGATGAGTTGTTGTTTTGGGCAGGCACCCGAGGCAAATGGTTGGATTGTGGTGTCTGCCGAGCAAGGGGCCGAAGTAATGATGGACCGAATTATTCGAATAACNGGTGAGTTAACCGTGGAAGAAAGGTGGGACGAAGAATTTTTCGTCGGACTTTACCACATCGTTTGTGACGAGATAACGGGTCCTTCGCTCTGANANAGAGCAGNCTGTNNTCTCTACTTCTTGGAAGGCTTTGCTTTTTTGGAAGGTTTTGATGAACCAGCAGNTACCTTAATCATGAAATCCGGATCCTGCACCGAACCGTTATCNCTTGAAGACCCNAGTTTGATNTTGTCAACAAATTCCATGCCATCGATAACTTGTCCCCAAACCGTATANTNNCGATCTAAAAANNNGGCTGNTTCTAAACAAATAAAGAATTGGCTATTCGCACTGTTNGGGCTCGATGAGCGGGCCATGGAGCAAGTNCCCNTNACATGTTTNGTATCNTTGAATTCTTCATCCAAGTCAGCTAGGTCAGAACTTCCNGTACCCACTCTTCCTGANTTGAAATCNNNCTTTTTGCCATATTGAATNTCTCCNGTTTGAGCCATGAAACCTTCAATGACNCGATGAAAGGCAACGCCATCGTATTTACCNGATGAGGCTANTTTTTTGATTCGCTCAACATGCTTGGGTGCCTTGTCAGGAAAGAGTTCTATGACAACGGGTCCATCCTTTAAGGTAATAGTAAGTGTATTTTCAGAATCAAGAGATTTAGCTTCAGTCATAACGAATGGAAGCATGAGCAGTGCATACGCAAAATACTTCATTATGTGGAGTGGGGTTATAAGGTTATTAAAAAAAANGGAATTATTGCCATCGATTCACTCGAGGTCGATACAAAAACTTAAATAAGAAACTGTGATTGGAAAANGTTCAAATTAACTCGACCAATGGATTTCCTTTATCTGAAAGGGTAAAAGGACGCCGGGTTGGGGAATAGATAATTTGGTCTAAGGGTAGACCCAATGCATAGGCGATGGTTGCATTCAAATCNGGNATTTCCACTTTNTNTTCAATGACTTCTCTTCCTTCNTCGTCNGTTTTGCCCCANATNTGACCTCCCTTAATNCCACCACCCGCAAGCATGCAGGAAAATGCTTTTGGNTAATGATCGCGTCCTTCGTTAACATTGATTGTTGGGGTGCGTCCAAATTCTGAAGCCANAACGACTAAGGTTTCATCCAGCATTCCGCGGTTCGATAAATCGTTNAGTAAGGCGGAAAGTGCTTGGTCCAAAATAGCNCAACGNTCAGGAACGCGGGTAAAATTATTTTGGTGCGTATCCCAACCACCAAGTTGAACTTCNACAAATCGAACCTGTCTTTCGACCAGTCTTCTTGCNAGAAGAACGCCTTGGCCAAAATTGTCATCNCCGTAGGCTTCACGAGTGGATTGGGTTTCCTCCTTTAAATCAAAAGCCTTCAAGTCATTNCTTTTCATCAAGCGTACTGCTTGATCATACATATCAGAATAAGCTTTAACTTTGTTTAAGTCGTACTTTTCNATNAAGCCACGATCAAGCTNGTTGGAAAGATCGAGGCTTTTNTTAAACCCTTTTTCCGTAAANCCNTTNAGCATCTCACAATTGCGCAGACCATCGTCCGGGTTTCCCACGGCAAGGGGTTGATGGGTGGAAGGAAGAAAGCCTGACAAGGGATGCCGACTTCCACCATTGACTACNACAGCACCNGGAAGAGTGGGGTTGAAACGACCATCNAGCTTGGTCATCCANGCCCCCATGCTTGGATGCACNATGGTTGATCTCTGNGCATAACTGGTATGCATGAAATAGTTGCCTTGGCTATGGGCTCCCTTGGTGGAAGTCATCCCGCGGATGACCGCGATTTTATCCGCATGGTTAGCCAGCAGAGGAAGATTGTCAGCAAGTTGGACTCCATCTGCCTTGGTCTTGATTGCCTGAGTAGGCCCTCCGGTTTCGGTGCCTGGTTTAGGATCGAAAGTATCCAGGTGCGTCATACCTCCGGACATGTACAGGTAGATGACATTTTTAGCTTTTGGAGCATGATTGATAGGGCGGTTAAGCCCCAATCCGGCAGCACTCAAATTGAGGTCACTTGCCCAGGGTAAAATACTTAATCCAAGAAAGCTTTTGGCAGCGAGCGAGATAAAGCGTCTGCGGTTCAATTCTTCTGATAGTGCGGTAGGAGTGTTCATAACAATGGATGCTTCCTTGGTTTACTGAATGAAAGAAAATTGTCTGGTGTTCATAAGAGCCCAAGCTACTCCTAAGAAACGCTTATTATCCGCCAGGGCAAGTGCCTGCAATTTTTTGGCCATATTTTGACGGTATTTCTTTTTCTTCTCATTTGGCCATTGGTCAGGAATTTTGAGGGTCGGGGGAGGAATGGTTGATTTTTTTATTACTAAATTAAGACAGTCCTTGGTTTCCTGTTTGGAGGGTTCTCGATTGAGTAAGGATAGGAAAAGGACTCGGATTTTAAATTCATCAGTATCCGCCTGGGCAAGATTCTTGGACAAAGGTGATTGAGGACTAAAAACGGCACCATATATAACTCCATTGAGAAGAGTAAGGGCTTGGGGCACNGATGCTTGCTTGTTNGAATTTTCAATNATTTCCCGGTCGGACTGNCCGAATTCTCGNAGGAAGTGNCCCGGGGGAGCNGGNGTGGTAATTTCCGAGGCTCTCATGAGTCCGGTGCTGTAGCCCTTCCATCGGGAGTCTGCTTTTCCAATACCGTTTGTTCCTCGGTTATAAAGCGAACGGACATCAAAGTCATCCCCCATGATTAATTTCGCAAACAAGCTTCTCTGTTCATTTCGGGCCTTCCCATATTCTCGGCGGAGGCGAGCTACAGCTTCCCGATCATCAGCCTCTTGGGCTTCACGAATGTTCTTTTGAATCCGCTCCATTTCACTGAGTACCCCTTTGCTTGCCTTGGCCGCTTTGCCCGCAAGGGAAACCATGGCCTTAGGCTCGAGGTTAANAACTTTATCCTGATATTNGGCAAATTGGTCGAGTTTGTTCTCAATAATCTTCGGGTCCCTTATNCTTTCGTCGGGGTAGGGGATGGCAAGAGAGATAAAAGAGTCCCACAATTGTTCCGCGGACATTCTGGTGAGGATTGGGCCTTCAAAATAATAAGGCTGATCATTGGCGATTTCATAATTAACCGCTTCACGATCGAATGCCTTTACATTTAANAGGATNCGTTGAAATTCTTTCAGGTTGTAATCAACCCGTACCATAAGTTTTTCCAAATGGTCGAGAAGCTCGGGTATGGAAGCTTGGGTATCGTCGCGCCAATCATCAACCGGTTCCACCAAGCCCCGTCCGAAAACTTTTTTCCATATTCGGTTGGCAATGACTTTGGTAAACCGTGGATTTTCAGGAGAGGTCATCCATTTACCATAGGCATCAACCTTGAGGTCATNATTGGGGACTTCGAGTGCTTTGCCGAAAATCGGTGCCGGAGAGACCCGGTCCTTAGGCTGGGCGTCATCATACTGATAATCATGGGGCAAAGTAAGTGGTCTTGTGGTATGCCGGGCTCCATATCGAAGGGGTTGAATCATTTCCTGAAGAGCCTTCCGCAATGCGGCACCTTCCTTGGATTGAGCCTTNTGCTTTTTTTTCTTGGTCGACAGACCTTTATTCATCTTAGCAAAGTGAGATTTTAAATCATTTTGCAGGCTTCCACCCATTCTGGTAGTAACCCCATAAGTAAAGGCGGCCATTTTATAGTATTCCTGCTGGGTCCATTTGTCGAAAGGATGGTTATGGCATTGAGCACATACCATTTGGGTGCCGAGAAAAAGTTGCGTGGTGTTTGACATATTATCGAGTTCCATGCCGGCGTCTCTAAGGTAGTAACCGGTGGCCCCATCTTCCCATGGGTACCCTTCGGCCGTGATCAAAGAATAGGCCACTTGGTCGAAAGGTGTATTCTCATTTATGCGTTCCCGAACCCAGTGGTTATAAATTTCGCCGGCACCAATTTGATTACCGCCACGCATTCGGGTTTGTAATCGAAGCAAATCCGCCCACCAGTTAAACATTTGGCTATCGTAAGCAGGAGATTTTAATAAATAGTCAATGAGTTTGGCCTTTTTATTCTTACTACCGTCTTTAAGAAAAGCAGTGGTTTCAGCGTAGGAAGGAATTCGTCCGGCAATCGAAAGATAAATTCTACGGACTAATTGCCCGTCGTCCAAATCATCGGGTATTTCGAGCTTATGCTCACGGTGTGCATTTCCTAAAATACGATCTAGCGCGGCTGCTTCTTCCCCAACTTGCTGAGAGGAAAGCGTAAGCGAATCAAGGGAAGATTTTCCGCTCAAAATTAAAAGAAGCGAAAAAAAGGCAAAAACAGGAAAAAACTTTTTCATAACCTAGCTTTAAAGTTACCAAAATGTGAAAAAGTTGCACTCAAAATCTCCCAAGATGAGAAATTTTTATTTTAGAGGCTTGGACCAGGCCAGGTGCCCTAAAAGTTGTGAGAGAGGGAGAGGATGAAGTTTCTCCCGGAACCATTTACTCCGGAACCATGAACCCGGTAGTCCACATTACCCAAGTTTTCCGCAGCAAGGTTCAGGGTGGTCTTTTCGCCCAATGAATGTCCACCCCGAAGTCCGAAAAGCCCATAACCTGGCGTGCCCTGATCGGGAATTCTGGAGTGGTCGGTCTCATCCTTGAGAGAAAGGGCATCCGCTTTGCCGACGGCAAGTATGGAAAACTCTGCCCACCATGGGGATCCGGGTGGAGAGTATCCCGTCAAGAATTGCAGTTGAACCGGCATTAATCGAGTGGTTGCACGGTCAACCGGATCAAAGCCTTTGAGGGTTTTTGCGGTCGATTCGTCATCATCGTGGTCAACAAGCTTCATCTGCGATCCTAGGGGATTTTCCAGAAGCTGTTCGATTGCACTGTCCATCCAGGAAAAAGAAAGGTTGGATTTCCAGTTGGAGCCCCAGTCATAACCCAGTTCAATTTCAATACCNTGCACATAGCCATTACCGTTGGCTTTAAGGGCTAAGGTTTTTCCGTTTGTTGCTTGATAAGGAGAGCGAACAATCATGTCTTTGATCCAAGTGTGATAGAAGGAGAACTGCCACTGCCAAGCCTCAGAATTTCCACGAAGACCCACTTCTCCCTGGGTAAAATTTTCTGGGGACAAATCGACATTGGGGGCTTCGTTGATGCTGGTCTCGTCCGTAGAAGTAAGATCATAGGCACTTGGAGGACGAAACCCTTGGGATAGTCCGGCAAAAAAGAAGGTATCCGAACCAATTTCTTTACTTATCCGAAAGGAACCAATCCATTCATCGTAAGATTTGGTTTCAGGAGTTTGAAGGGTCGAAGCGTCGGAATTCTTAAGATAGTAGCGCTCGAGTTCGGCCTGAACCGCTGAAAAACGGATTCCGGGGGTAAAGGTCCACCCGGAACCACCCTCGATGGAATCATTCAAATAGAAGGAATAACGCTTGTACGCGGCATCTGCCGCGAGGGGCCCCTGGAATAAGTCAGCCCCTCTTATTTGGTCATCATCAAATTGATAACCACCCGAGGAGAGAGATTCGCGATGTAAATCGGTTCCGTAAGCTAACTCTCCCCCCCAAGGATCATGCGCCTCAAATCTTGCGGACAGGCCATAATCGTCTAGGTCAAAAAATTGAAAGTCTCCACCTTCGGTCGGTTTCTTCATCCGGTTTCTTTCCTGTGCATGGCGATGTAAGCTAAGGGTCACAATACCTTGGTCGGCAAAGCCGCCAGCATCCTTCCAAGAAAATTTTCCGTAATAAAGGTTTCTTTCCTGGTCAAGCAGCCTCCAAATTTCGGAACCCGGGGACAGACCTTCCCAGCTTAAACCGTCTACCGTCTTATGGGTCCGCGGAACATCATTCATGAAGGTTCGCTGAATACCCAAGCTCATTCCGGTGTCTTTGCTTAGTTTTCGGGAAAGCCTAAAATTTGTTCCACGGGAATCATAACCGGTGTTTCTTTGTTCGCCAACAAGCCTCCCCCCTTCCAAGTCTCCAAAGGATCGCTCCACATGGGTGAGTTCGGCGAACCAGTTCGGGCTTGAAACCGTTCCCCTAAGCCCAGCCGACCAAGAATGTTCTGCAGAGGATAATCTTCCCCAAAAATATCCTCCTTGGCTAATTCCACTTCCCGAAAAAGTCGGGTTGGCAGACAAAACATTGACCACGCCACCGATTGCATCCGCCCCATGAACGATACCATTCGGCCCGCGAATAACTTCGATGCGCTCGCTTCCTTGCGTTTCCACGGTGCTCCAGTATTGGTTGGGCCCGGAGCGCATCGCAGAATGATTGAGCCGGATGCTATCGACAAGGAGTAGGTTGTGGTAACCGGTTAACCCGCGAATGTAAGGAGAGGATTGCCCAAGAGCAGTTTTTTGTACCATAACGGAAGGAATCCCGGAAAGTGCTTCCGGCATGGAGCGTGCAAGTTTCAATGCATTTGCATTCTCAATGCTTTCTGCCGACCAAGTCGAAGAGAATTGGGGTTCTTCAAACCCCCCTCTTGCGGTTACAAGGATGGGAGATAATTCTTGAGCGTGTCGCCTTTCATTTTGTGCCTGTACCATGATGGCATGGAAAAAAAGAACCCAGCAAAGAAGATTTAGATAACGCTTAATCACGCATCTAGGTTATTCAATAATCAAACAATTTTTTCAAGTAACTTTCCGAGAACCGAAAATACTTGAAATAAAAGTAGTATTTCCTACCAGGTGTATTGCCAGCCTATGGTCCAAACGGAATCGAGCTCTAATTGGACTCCGTTTACTTTTTGATCGATGGGAGTTTCCCATTCGGCTGCAACACGGTGTCCTTTCAGTCCACCGTCTTGGAAGTAGTAATTTAAACCGAGTCCAAAGGCGGTGATGTCGCGACCTTGAGAATTTGGATTAAGGGCAGGGGACATCATTTTCATCATTCTGGTATCTTCTCCTTCGACTTCACTCTGACTCGAGTAATCGAATTTTGCAGATGCACTCAAAGATTCGGTAATTTTGCGAGCTCCGCATAAGGAAGCCTCAAACTTGTTTCCCAAGGTATAATCCTTGTCGTTCTTGCTGATTCGCAGAATACCACCCACCTGGGCACCATAGGAATAGTTGTCGTTTTGTGCTAAGTAAGTGACAGCTGGATGGAAATCATAAGTTCCGGACCCCAGTTGCATACCATAGCCCAATGTATTTCCATTCGTATGTTTTTCATCAATTGATCCAGTTGGAAGGCTTAATCCCAAGTTCAAATGCATTCTTCGCCCACTATCCCATTGTGCAAGATCGTAGAGTCCTGCCACTTTCAAATCGCCAATCCCAGAACTTCCCATATTCATGTTCATATTCATTGGCATGATCATGGTCATATCATTGTCTAAATAATTAAGCATGGCCATTAGTGTCCATTTATCGGAGATGGCATACATGGTGCCAAACATATGCATGTCCATAGTCATCTTAGTAGGAACCATGGTAGTCATTCCCGTTAATTGTGAGGATGCGGTTACAGAATTAGGTCCTTTCAGTAACCCCTCCATATCCATAGTCATATATCGGTAGGATACCATCCATTCGCCCTTGGCGTGCATGTGATCTCCCATCACTGAGATTGGGGCGTGACCACCCGGTCGGGCTGCGGTCCATGGACCTTCGTGAGTGTAAGAAATGGAAGAAAACGAGAAAAAGATAAGAGTAATCGCAGTAAAGAGTTTCATAATAAAAAGTAAATTGCTCGAAGAAATCATTCTTCGAATTAAAACAAAGACCAACCNAANCGTGGTTGGATTAGTAGAAAGGAATNCTCTTTAGANCTGAGGAGGAGGCGTCTCTNCTGATACAAAACTNTTCAGGCACGAATCTTGCCGAACCAAAATATTCCCCGCAAAAGAAGGGCGGGTNACCACAATTTGAGAAATCAATGGAAAAGAAAGATTATTTTCANAAGAAGGGTTCGNTTGGCAAATAGCTTCTTTGGTGGCAGAACCCAGTTCAGAAACAAGTTCACAGCCGGAGCAGCGGTAGTCCCCGTCAAAGGTTCTTTCGGCAGAAAGGAATATGGATTGTGTCTCTTGATAAAAATTCTCAAACATATTCGCCCAGACCCCAACTTGAAGAACACCGAGTGGAATACTGGTGGTGGCAAACATGGCGAGGAGTGCGATGGAAAGCTGAAAATTTTTAGGTAAAAATTTAGGCATCAAATAAATGGTTAAAAGAAAACTCGTTCGATAGTCCAATAAATTCCCATCATGGCAATCAACGAAGATCCAGGAATTACCACGAATTTTCGGTAAGAGAATTCATCTTTGAGCCAAAAAGTGCTGGCAAAAACAATCGAGATCACCGCTAACTGCCCAAGTTCAACCCCAACATTAAAGCCAAGTAGTCCTATTACCAGGGAAGTAGGCTCTAAATTAAATGCAGAAAGGGCCCCGGCGAAACCAAGTCCATGAATCAAACCAAAGAAAAATACAACGAATAGTCGGGTATGGCGGTATCCTGGAAAAATAATATTTTCGATGGCGACTACCGCGATGCTTGCTGCGATGATAGGCTCTACAATATGGGAAGGAGCCGAGACCAAGTCTAGAGTTGCCAGGCCTAAGGTAATGGTGTGGGCAATGGTGAAAACCGACACTTGGTATATGATCGGTTTCCACTTTCGGGATAAGAAAAAGAGTCCCAGCACGAACAAAATGTGATCCAATCCTAGTGGTAATACATGAACGAAGCCCTGTCTGCTGAAGGAGATAAAGGTGCTTCTGGCATCGGCCCTTCTTTTTTCCATGCTTTCTGGCATCGGTTGGGTAGAACTATTCAAACTGGGCTCTTCTTTTAGCACCCGCTTTCCATCAATAAAAGAGAGATCGAGTTGGAAACTTTCTTCCCCTGGAAAGAGTACATTTACTCTTCTTTGAGGCTCGTCATTTATAATATTACTAAAAATTAGGTCATAAGCTGCTTCGTTTTTCGCACGAATTTGATAAAAAGCGGAATTGGGTGGAAGAAATTCTTGGTGGCTTGCTCGGATCGCCACGATGTTTTCTTCGCTCAATTCGGTTGCATTCTTNTCCGTGAAACTAAACACGAAATCTGGCAGGTGCCAGTCACGGTGTCCAAACTTGATCTCTAAGGCTTCCGAGATCATAAGCTTTCCTTTTTGAAGTAAATCTTTCTTTTGTTCAGAGGAAAGTTCGTCGAAGCTACTTTGGACTAAAAAAGGAACACTCTCCGGGTCTTCAGCAAAACTTCTGGTATCTATTTCCACAAGAATGCTAGCGTTACCATCGGTGTAAAAACTTCCTAAAACGGGAATATCAGGAATGGGGTGAGCNNTCACTCTCAAGAAAGAGAGAACTAAAGCCGCCAATGGAAGNAAGCGTCTCAAAGTTCTTTAAATTGAAGGAAATCTGTCATAAATTTTTTACAATCTTTCATCGTTTAAACTTGTGAAAGAAAGAATTGACTATTGATTGGTATATTCGATTACAAACCCTAATAACAAATACTATGAAATTAATTATCACATCAGTTGTATCTCTTCTCTTTGCAGGTTCCGTCTTTGCAGGTTGTCCTTCCAAAGCCATGAACGGTAAAGTTGTGAGTTTTGATGAAGAATCCAAGACTCTTACGGTTTCTATCGGAAAGAAAGAGAAAAAAGTACAGGTCGGTAGCAAAACTNAAATGGTTGGATTTGATTGCCCAACTAAATTGACCAAAGATACTCGCGTATCCGTTGATGGTTGCAACTGCAGCAACAAAACAGCCTCCAAAGTAACCATCAAAAAGGGCAAGAAAAAAGCAAGCTAATCTAAGCTGCAAATTCTTAAATTTAAACCCTCGAAAGAGGGTTTTTTTTGGTCTACCTCACTAGGTTTTAAATTTTAAACGCCAAAGAATTCCGCCATTTGGCCCTAGTAAACAAGCGGGAATAAAAAGAAGAGTAGCAACCACAGCAATGGCAGCCGCAATCGAACAATCCAACCAATGAGCCAAATGAAATCCGCCCCATGTATAAATGATTCCAAGCGGAAAAGTTCCAATCAAGATTGCGGGTAATCGTTGCAGAAAAAAAGCAGCGGTCACTGGGGGAAATACAAACATTGCCACTACCAGAATAACCCCNACGGCTTCCAGGCTTGCAACCGTTGACAATGCGAGGGCAAGCATCAGGCCCATGTGGGTGGCTTTTACCGGGATGCCCATTGATTTTGCCAGAGTGGAATCAAAACTGGTGACGAGTAGCGGTCCATAAAATAAAACGGTTGCAATCAGGACTCCGCAAAACACTAAGCCAATAGCCCATAATGAACGGTTTCCAATTTCCACATCAAAAACCTTCCATTTTTCTGAAAGTGGGATCAGTCCAATTTCGCCATAGAGAAGGCAGCCTGGGTCGATATGAATATGGCTATTCATGCTGATTAGAGTGACGCCAAAAGCAAAAAAAGAGGTAAAAACCAGACCCATCGCAGCATCTTCTCGTAACGGGGTATGAGTGTGCAGCCATTCGATACAAAAATTGCATGCAAGTCCGGCGACACAAGCCCCGAAGAACATACTTCCAAGACCCATGGAACCACCGATGATAAAAGCGATGGCTAATCCGGGAAGGATTCCATGACTAATGGCATCTCCCATCAATGCCATCCTTCGAATGACTATAAAAGATCCAACGATTCCACAAGTCCAGCAAACCATNAAACCCATAAGCATGATCTGCCCNTTCCAGTNGATGAGNGNGGNAGAGCTCCAGGGNTCNAGGAAAACTTTTGAAAAATTAAATTCGGGNATCAATNTCATNCTTTGTTATGNTGGATTCCNANANCGAAAGCCCTCTTNTGCTGCATNCTTATTTTNTATCCCCCCATGTTCCATATCATCAAGGCTTGGGATTAATTTACCATGAGGGTCCTCTCTGGGATTCGAAAGGATACGCTCTAACTGCCGAATGGTTTGATCGCCTAGTACATGCTCAATCTTCTCAGCATCCTCATGCACATGATCGGGGGCATATTCAGCTTCACTGGTGAGATATAATTCCCAGAGGCGGTGATTCCTTACTATTTTACAGGCATATTCCCAGCCTTCCGGAGTAAGGGTAATCAAGCTTTGGCCAGGAAGTTTTGAGGAATCTCTGGTTGATCTTTGGGTCGCAAGGTTCATTCGAACCAGAAGTCGAATTTCACGGTCACAATCCCCGCGGCCAAGTCCGATCCTTTGCATCAGATCTTGTGAAGTAATTGAAGTTCTCTCAAAATTTTGACTTTCCAAAATATGATATATTGTCTTCAGGGTATTTTCCGCCTTGATTCGCATGGAATGGGTACGCGAAAAGTTCCAGTGAGTGAAAATGCCGGTTTTCGGTCTGAAGCCCAGTACGAGTAAGAATAGAAAGGTGGAGACTAAAACAATCAGTGGCCCCGTGGGAAGTCCTTGACCCAGAAAAGATAAAAATGTCCCGCCTAAGCCTGCAATTCCTCCCATGACCGAGGCAAGAAAGAGATAAGTATTCATTCTTTTTACCAAAAGTGAAGCGGTGGCAGCAGGAATGATTAGAAGGGCGGAGGCAAGTATAACTCCGATTACTTGCAACGAGGTAATAATGCAGAATGCTAAGAGGATCCATAGTCCATATTGCAGTAGCATGGTGTGGATTCCAATGGAGCGGGCGAAGGAAGGATCAAAGCCTGATATCAGTAATTCTTTATGGGTTGCCAAAACGAACAATCCAATCCCGGCAAGGGTGATGCCAATGCCCCATATATCATTGATTGAGAGAGCAGATGCTTGGCCAAAAAGAAAAGAGTCCAACCCCGACTGATTACCGAATTCCATCTTTTGAATCCGAGTAAGCAAGCAGATTCCGATCGCATAAAAACCAGAAAGAACGATGCCTAACGCACTATCTTGCCGGATTGGAGTGTACTTTTGTAAGAGGGTTAGACAGGTAACCCCTAAAAAACCGGCGACGGTAGCCCCAATCAATAAAGCTAGGTTATCCTTGGACTGAGACCAGATAAAACCAATTGCAATCCCAGGAAGTACCGCATGGGAGAGGGTATCTCCAAATAAAGATAATCTTCTGGTGACCACATAACTTCCAACCAGACCGCAAGAGATACCGATAAGAATGGACCCGAGCACTACAATTTGAACGGACTGGTCTTGCATTTGCCAAAACCTTGAAGTCCGCTCCAAAAAAGATTCGGCTTCATTCCATTCGATCTGTTTTGCCTTCAGATTGGTTGAGAAAGCGAGGGAAGCTGCGAGNGTACNAAGAAAACGCGAAAATGGTAGAGTTTTTCTTAGCGTCGAGAACATGTCGCGAGTTTCCCNTTTTTACTTCCCGGTAATTTCATTATCAATTTNGGGTTGTTTTGCCGCCCGAGATGCCATTTCAGAGAATACGGTCAGCTTCCCTCCGTAGGTCTTCTGTAATAACTCATGAGTGAAGACTTCGTTGATTGGCCCATACGCTATTTTTCTCATATTAAGTAAAAGTAAGTGATCGAAATATTCTTTTGCCGTGGCCAGATCATGATGAACGATGACNAAAGTCTTTCCCTCTTTTTTCATATTTTTGAGAATTGAAATAATGGTCTTTTCCGTGACGGCATCTACTCCAGCAAAAGGCTCGTCCATGAGATAAATCGAACTATCTTGAGCCAGGGCACGGGCAAGAAAAACCCGTTGCTGTTGGCCCCCGGATAAGTTTCCAATTTGTCGATTTGCAAAGGCGGCCATGTCCACTTGCTCCAAGCATGCTTGTGCAACCTGTCGGTCCGCCTTCCCGATTCTCCGAAACCAGCGGGCATGAGCATACCTTCCCATTAAAACGACATCCATAACCGTAACTGGAAAGTCCCAGTCTACCGATTCCCGCTGAGGGATATATCCGATTCTCTTAATTCCACGCTTTTGATTACCCCCGAAAATTTTCACATACCCACCATTCGGGGTAATCATATTCATAATGGTTTTAATCAAGGTTGACTTGCCCGCACCGTTGGGTCCGATGATACCGACAAGCGATCCTTCTTCCACTTCAAGATCAACCCCATAAAGAACCGGTTTTTGTTGATAAGAAACGGTTAGGTCGTGAATCTCGATCGGTTTAGCTCTCATTGTTCGCTCGGAACCAAACCTTCTACGATGGATTGAATGTTATATATCATCATACCTGACCAAGAGGCCAGAGAATGTTTCTTCCCATCAGCAGCGAAAACAAAAGCATCCTCGGCACCCAACGCATCTGAAAAAAGAGCTTTTCCCAATGCCACTTTTGCTTCCCTGCCAATTTGCTGAAGTGCCTTGGGGTTTACGCTACTCTCAACAAAAATACAGGGAACTTTACTCTCTTTTAGATAATCTACCAAATTAGAGCGATCGGCGAGACCGGCTTCGGTGGCTGTCGAGATTCCTTGCAAGGCGATCACCTCAACTCCGAAGGATCTGCCGAAATATTGAAAGGCATCATGGCTTGTAATTAGAATTCTTTTCGAGGGTGGAATTCTCTGGATAGACTCTGCACCCCATTCGTGGACTGCCTGAAACTCCCGAGTCAATTGATCTACCTTTTCGGAAATAAGCACTTTTTGCTCCGGTAATAAGGAGCTTAGTCTTGCGGCCAAACCATGTAAACAGGTCGTCCAAATTGTTGGATCAAACCAGATGTGAGGGTCAGGAAATTTACCCTCATCTTCCTCCGCAAACAATAAGGCGCTAGGTTCGATTACAGAAGAAATAGAAAATATCTTATCCCTGGATAGACCCGCTGTTTCAAAAGCAGTACCAAGTTTTCCTTCCAATTGCAGGCCATGAAAAACGATTAAATCCGCGGTGCTTAAAGACATTACATCACGGGCGGTAGGCTTGTACAGGTGGGGGTCTACGCCCGGTCCCATCATCGGGTGTACTTTGCAATGTCCTCCGGTGAGTTGCTTGACCAGGTCGGTTATTTGAGTGGTGGTGGTAACAATCGAGACAGACGAAACGAAAGGTTCTTCTGCCTCCTGCTCATTCGGAGTATCGGTGCAGCTTGAAAAGAAGGACAGGCTGAGGATGGCCATCCAAAATAATTTGTAATTTGTAAAATTCATTGATTTGGCAAAGGAATAACTTTGACGACTCAAAATCATATCTTGGATTTGTCTTGAGTCAACCTTGGACATCTCTAAAAGTTAGGGATGCCATCCCCGACTGTAGAAAACTACCTCAAGCAAATCCTTATGGTCACCTTGGATGAAAACTGTNCCAAGGTCGCGATGGGAAAAGTGGCAAGTGAATTGTCGGTTACCCCAGGCACCGCCACCTCGATGGTAAAAAATATGGAAAGAGATGGTTGGCTTANTTACTATCCCCGTCAAGGAGTTGCTCTGACCCGGAAGGGTAGAAAAGTTGCGATGAATATGCTCCGTCGCCATCGTTTGCTGGAAACTTTCCTGGTTGAGACCCTAGGTTTTGATTGGAGTGAGATCCATGTGGAAGCAGAAGAATTAGAACACGCAATTTCTGAAAAAGTAGTTGAAAAACTTGATTTATTTCTGGGCAGACCCAGATACGATCCTCATGGTCATCCGATTCCAAGTAAGGGTGGAGTCATCCAGCGACCAAGTTCCCGAACTTTACAAAGTTGTAAGGTGGGAATGAAGGTGAAGATCGATTCAATCTTGGACCAAGAGAGTGATTTCTTGAAGTTTGCCAGGGACAAAAAACTTCTTCCGGGAAAAGAGGTGGTAATTATGAGTAGCGAAAAAGTAGCCGATGCGATTACCTTGCGAGTCGGAAGAAACCCTCCATTTTCTCTTGGTTTTCGTTCGGCCGAAAAGATTCTCGTACTCGAGCAGGCTTAGCCAGAACTTACCCGTAACCAATAATAATTTGTTATTGCGGAAAAAGGATTGCTCTTATCTCTTTCTTTTACAAAAAAAGAAATTCAGCTTCCCACCCTTTATTTCAACTTTAAACCCCAAATAATTAAAGCTATGTCTCGTTTTGTTACCTTGTTCACCGGTCAATGGGCCGATTTATCTTTACCCGATCTAGCAGCCAAAGCCGCTGAAATGGGATATGATGGGCTTGAGCTTGCCTGTTGGGGGGACCATTTCGATGTAGACAAGGCAGCGATCTCCAAAAAGTATTGCCAGGAAAGGTGGGAGATCCTTTCGGACCATGGCTTAACCGCATTTGCAATTTCCAGTCATTTAGTAGGACAGGCGGTTTGTGATTTAATCGATGAAAGACACGAGTCCATCCTTCCTCCGGATGTATGGGGAGAGGGGGACCCGGAAAAAGTTCGCAAACGGGCAGCCCGAAAATTGGCAAAGACTGCAAAAGCTTGCCGTAATTTTATTAATGCCAAACCGGGTCGAAAGAAAAAGGATGACTTTCCTGCAGTGGTCAATGGTTTTACCGGTTCCAGTATTTGGCATTCGATTTATGCATTTCCGCCAACAGACCAAGCATTCTGGGATAAGGGGTATGCGGACTTTGCCAAAAGGTTTGGTCCCATTCTTCAAGAGTTCGAAAAGCAAAATGTTAACTTTGCTTTGGAAGTGCACCCCACCGAAATTGCGTTTGACATTGCCAGTGCCGAGAGAGCACTTGCGGCGGTCAAGGGCCATAAGCGTTTTGGTTTCAACTACGATCCTTCTCACCTCGGGTATCAGGGTGTGGACTATGTAAAATTTATCCGTACTTTTCCAAACCGTATTTATCACGCTCACATGAAAGATGCATGGTGGGGACACGGGGATGGAACGGTTGGAGTTTTTGGAGGNCATACCACCTTTGCGGACCCTCGACGCCAGTGGGACTTTAGATCGGTTGGTCGTGGAGATGTAGATTTTGAAGAAATCATCGTTGCCTTAAACGATGTCGGGTATGCCGGCCCTCTTTCCGTAGAATGGGAAGACAGTCGGATGGACCGTTTTCANGGAGCTGAGGAATCATGCGAGTTTGTAAAAGCCTTGGATTTTGAACCGAATCAAATGGCATTTGATTCTGCCTTTGATAAAGAGAGGCAATAAAGCGGAGCCATGAAAAGAAAATTACGCATGGGAATGGTCGGGGGAGGAAGAGGTGCCTTCATTGGAGGTGTCCACCGCAGGGCAGCAGCCCTGGATGGAAAAATTGAACTGGTTGCAGGTGCGTTTTCTTCCGATCCGAAGAAATCATCTCTTTCGGGAAAAGATTTTTTCTTAGACCCGTCCAGGGTCTATGGATCATTTCAGGAAATGGTTGAAAAGGAGAAGGCGTTGCCTGAAGGTGAAAAAATTGATTTTGTCACCATTGTCGTCCAAAATCATTTACATTTTAAAGTGGCCAAAACTTTTCTAGAGGCAGGGTTTAATGTGATTTGTGACAAACCGGTAACTTATGATCTCGCCCAAGCTAGAGAGTTAAAAAAGATCATAACTAAATCCAAAAAAGTTTTCGCTTTGACCCACAACTACACCGGATACCCGATGGTCAAACTGGCTCGCCAAATGATTCAAAAGAAGGAGCTTGGGGATCTGATCAAAGTAGTCTGCGAATATCCCCAAGGTTATGCGATTACCGCACTTACCGGTGAAGAAAAAGCAATCTCCAACTGGCGCGCTAACCCAGAAATTGCCGGTATTTCAAATTGCATGGGTGACATCGGAACCCATGCGGAAAATTTGGTTCACTACATTACGGGACTTGAGATTGATAAGCTTTGTGCGGATCTTTCGGTCAACATTCCAAACCGTAAGCTGGATGATGATGGAAATGTATTAGTTCGTTTCAAGGGTGGAGCCCGTGGAATCATTTATGCCTCTCAAGTCTCCAACGGGGATGAGAATGACTTAAATATTCGAGTCTATGGCACCAAAAAATCAATCGAGTGGCATCAAGAGGAACCCAACGACCTTATTGTAAAAGATGCTCGGAGTCCGAGGCAAGTGTATCGCCGCGGTAATGGATACATCACCGGTGCTGCGGCAGAGCATACCCGAATTCCTTTTGGACATCCGGAAGGTTTTATTGAAGCGTTTGCCAATGTTTATAATTGTGCATCGGTAGCGATTAAAGATGAAATTGCGGGTAAATTTCCAAGAAAATCAGGTTATGACTTTCCGGACATACGGGATGGTATTATTGGAATGGCCTTTATTGAAACCGTTGTTAAAAGTTCAAAATCCAAGGAAAAATGGGTCAAGTTTCCATCCATTCCAAAATAATATTTTTTATGACTACAAAAATCGGAATTATCGGTGCAGGCGGAATGCTTCAATATCATGCTGCGGGCTTTAAAGCTGCAGGTGCGGAATTATTTGCAGTTTGTGACATGAACCAAGTCGCTGCCACGAAGGCAGCGGATGAGTATGGAATTCCCCATATTTTTTCTGACTCGGAGAAAATGCTAGATGAATTGGCCGATTTGGATGCCGTAAGTATCATTACTCCAAATCGAACCCATAGACCACTCGCAATCCAGTCTTTAAATGCAGGAAAGCATGTTTTTTGCGAAAAACCTCCGGCCTTGAATGCCGAGGAAGTTTCTCAGATGAAAAGTGCTGCTGAACAGGCAGGAAAGACTTTAATGTTTAATTTTAATAATCGAGCCCGTCCCGAATCTTATGCCCTTCGCAAGTATATCGAGGCTGGTGAAGTGGGAAGGATTAATTCAGCCCAAGCTAAGTGGATCCGTAGAACGGGGATTCCTGGTTTCGGTGGATGGTTTACCAACAAGGAACTTTCTGGTGGTGGCCCTTTAATTGATCTTTTACATATGGTGGATCTTGCCATGTTTTACATGGATTATCCGGCTCCTTCCTTTGTTCTCGCCCAAACCTTTAATGATTTTATCGAGAATAAAGGCTTCAAGGGGCCCTGGGGAATTCCTGATGTCCAAGATGGAGTTACGGATGTTGAAAGTGCGGCCCATGGATTTGTTCGTTTTGAAACCGGGCAAGTCTTAAGTTTTCAAGTTTCATGGGCGGAAATGAACAAGCGGGAAGAAGTTTCTGTTACCTTTCAAGGGCAAAAGTCTGGTGGTATGATTCGCCGATTATTTGGGGCTGATGGTCTCGATGAGACCGCGATTGATGATTGCGAGCTCTATGTCCAAGAACATGGAAGGTCGGTGAACCGATCGATCATCACCGAAGAAAGTGAAGATATGGGAAGGATTCGATCTGCGGAAAATTTTGTTCGCTCGATTAATGGTGAGGAGAAACCCTTGAATACGCCAGATCAAGCATTGAACTTGATGAGAATTATCGATGCAACTTATGAATCTGCTCGAACGGGTCGACCAGTAGACATAGCTTGAGGCTTGCCAGAAACGATTGTTTAAATCATTTTATCCCCTTTATCCTATGGGCAAACAATATAATAAATTAATTAAGAGAAGACGCCGCACGGCTTACCTTGCGCGTCGAAAAGCAGCTTTACTTACCGAGAAATCAACCGCTGGTAAAAAGAGCTCAAAAGCTACGGCAGCNAAGTCTGCCACACGCAAAAAAGCCGCAACCAAAGCCGCCAGTAAACCTGCTCCCAAAGTAGCCAAGAAGGAAGTTGCTGAGAAAGCAAAACCTGATGATGTTTTGGGACCTGAGGTAGCGGGTGAAGATATTCCTGCAGAAAAACCTGAAAAGGCACCCGAAAGCTAAGAGGGTATTGGGATGAATCGATGATTTTTCCCAACGCTTTAAAATTCTTCAGTATTTTTGGGCTGGTTTTAACTGGCTGGGGAACTCCAAGTTTAAAGGTGTTATCCCATTCTTTTCGTGAGCACTACGACTTCGTGCGTATCAGTGAATATTTTTCTGGAAAAGAAAATACCAGTGGCCAAATTATTTTGAGATCTCAGCAGAATCAGCGGACTGGTCTTTATTTTCATGTTCTATTCCGAGATGGTGGAACGGTCATACCAGTCCAAAATCATAAGTTAATTTTAAAAATTTTAGACTCGGAATCCATTGATTTTAAAACCCACTCTTTTGATCTTTCTCCTGAAATATTACAAAATGGCAGAATTTTACTTGGTCTCAGTGGAGAGCATTGGACTTCCCCCCAAACAATCCCGATCGCCTGGTACTTAGAACTCCAGTCCAAGAACGGGAAAATCCTCGCCCATACTCAAAGTTATCTTTGGTCGCACAAAAGATAGGTGTAGACTCTTCATCTTCGAGTTGGAACTCGATAGAGAAACATGGTTTTACCGAACAAAGCCTTTCGGAGACTTTAATCGGAGGTCAGTCCTTTGTTTGGGATAAAAATGGGGCAGGGGAGTGGGAAGGAATCATTGCTGGTGCTAAGTTATCTCTTCGTTTGAAAGANGAGTATTTACAGTGGCGGACCATAGGGCCCAAAGTTTTTTCAAAGCAGGAAGTGAGCGACTACCTTTGGCTTGATTCCTCCTATGAGGAAGCGATTGATTCTTTACCTTGGAGATCAGACCCGATTCTTCAGTGCTGCATGGAAGGTCTGCCCGGTCTGAGAATCCTTAAACAACCCCTGGATGAGACCCTTTTTTATTTCTTGCTAAGCCCGGTTAAAAGCATTCCTCAAATCAAAGAAACGGGAAGGCTTGTAGCACGGATGTATGGTCCAGAATTAGGAGGAGAAAAGTATGGCTTCCCGGGGTGGTCTGNGTTGGCGGAGGTACCCGAGGAAAAGTTTCGTGAGCTTAAGCTCGGATATCGTGCCAGAAATGTGGTTGCCACCGCTGCGTTTCTAAGGTCTAGACNAGGCTGGATTGATTCGCTATCNCAGCGGAGTTATTTGGATGCCAGAAATGAAATCATGAAATTACCTGGAGTGGGTGGGAAAATTGCCGATTGCGTTTTGCTATTTGGAGCCCGCAAACTCGAAGCATTTCCGATCGATACCTGGATTGAAAAAGTTCTGAGCCTCCGATACGGGTTGGAAAAGTGGAACCAAGATCAAAAACTCAAGTTCGCCCATCTACATTTTGGGAGCTTTGCTGGTTTGGCTCAGCAATTCTTTTTTTCAGCGGAGCGGTTAGGCTTTTTGAATAAAACCCCAGGGATATAGCGAGCAAATTAATTCTCAGGTTATAGATGGCGCGTAAAATGCAATATCTTGTTTCATTCTTATGAATCCTGCCCCTTTTGAAAAATATAAGACTGAAAATTTCTTCGATGAAATGTTCGGAAATTCGCTTGGGGAACCCCTTTTACATTACCAAAAAATCTTTGACAGGATAAGTCGATTAACTCCTGTAGAAATCGCAGAAAAAAGAAGCCATGCGGATTCTTCTTTTCTTGAGCATGGAATCACTTTTACCGTTTATGGGGATGAAGAAGGGACAGAGAAAATATTTCCCTTTGATTTGATCCCCAGAATCATTCCTAGAGCAGAATGGGAAATTGTTGAACAGGGACTAACCCAGCGAATCCTTGCCCTCAATTTGTTTCTCAATGACATCTATCACGATGGGAAAATACTTTCTGATGGGGTAATTCCAAAAGAAATTGTTTATTCTTCTCCAAATTACAGAAAGGAAATGGTCGGGATCGATGTCCCGAAAGATATATATGTTCATGTTTGTGGTTCTGATCTTATTCGGGATGAAACTGGGGCTTACTATGTTTTGGAAGATAATGCACGCTGTCCATCCGGGGTATCTTATCTTCTGGAAAACCGGCAGATTATGAAAAGAACTTTCCCGCAGACTTTTCAAGGCATGTCGGTTCGATCCGTAGAATTGTATCCTGAAATCTTACTTTCAACTTTGGAATACCTTTCCCCTCGGAGATCCCAAAAACCTGTTTGCGTGGTTCTAACTCCCGGAATTTATAACAGTGCCTATTTTGAACATACTTTTCTTGCCAGGCAAATGGGTATAGAAATTGTAGAAGGTCGTGATCTGATTGCGATTGATGGGTATGTTTACATGCGAACAACCCATGGCTTGGTTCAAGTAGATGTCATCTATCGACGTTTAGATGATGATTATTTGGACCCATTATTTTTTAACAAGGATTCAACGCTTGGCGTCGCAGGTTTGATGGATGCATACCTCAAAGGAAATGTGGCACTGGCAAATGGAATTGGTACCGGAGTTGCAGACGATAAGGTTACCTACGCCTATGTGCCCGAAATGATTCAGTATTACCTGGGGCAAGACCCCATCCTTCCCAATGTTCCAACTTATTTATGCTGGAGAGAAAGTGATCGAAATCATGTACTTGAAAACCTCGAGAATTTAGTGGTTAAACCAGCCAATGAATCTGGAGGTTACGGTTTACTAGTTGGAACGGATTCAACCAAGAAAGAGAGGGANGAATATAAGGAGCGAATTAAATCGAANCCTAGAGATTTTATCGCCCAGCCCATTGTCTCGCTTTCAAGGCACCCCACTATATTTGAAGATACGATCGAAGGAAGGCATGTTGATCTNCGCCCTTTTATTTTNTATGGCAAAGATATCGATATTGTGCCTGGGGGCTTAACGCGTGTTGCCCTTCGCAAAGATTCNCTGGTGGTAAATTCCTCTCAAGGTGGTGGAAGTAAAGATACTTGGGTACTCGAGAATTAATGGATTATGTTGTCTAGAGTAGCAGATAATTTGTATTGGATGAACCGATATGTTGANAGAGCCGAGAGCTTGGCTCGAATGGTCGAAGTCAACCAAGACAATTTACTAGAGTTGGATGATAATATAGAGGTNGATCGATTCTGGCTGTCTTCCTTCCATGCTTTTCATGCCCATGAATATATAGATCATGAAAAGGAAAACTCCGCAGAATGTTTTTTCTTGTTTTCAGATTCCTGGCCTAGTTCTATCCGCAATTGNATTTTTTCTGCCCGGGAAAATGCCCGTATGGTTAGAGATCAGTTGTCCGAAGAGATTTGGGTTGAATTAAATAGCATTTATCATTTTTTCCGAAGCAAGGATGCAGAAGTTTCCTTTGACCAAACCCCGCAGCAGTTTTTTCAGAAAGTAATCCGGTTTTCCTTAGTCTTCCAAGGTTTGTCCGATGCAACGGTCAATCATGATGAGGGCTGGCTTTTTATGTCGCTCGGAAAATACCTTGAAAGAGCGGATCAAACCAGCCGTGCATTGGATGCATTGACTCTCAAAGAAAAGAAACCTTCNCGGAAAGATTTAATTGCAGCTTTACGAATTTGTTCAGCGCTTTCTGCTTTTCGCAGGCAATACAGAGGAGAGCTTTCGTTGCGAAATGTTGCAGAATTTCTATTGTTTTCACAAGATTTTCCACGGTCTATGAGATTTGCCATACGAAGGATTGATTCGAATCTTCATGAGTTGTCCGGGGTTCCCAGTGGAAACTTCTCGAATGAGGCAGAGAGGCTTGCGGGTAGTGCTCTTGCCACAGTGAATTTCACAAATATTGATGCGGTACTTACTCGGGGCTTGCATCTTTCTCTGGACGAGCTGCAATTAAGTTTAATGGATGTTGGTCAAAAGATTTTCGAGACTTATGTAATGTCTCCCCTAGAGCTTCAAAATGTAAACGATGATCAATCGATGCAAGCACAGCAGTAATGACTTATTTGCTCTCACCTTTTTAAGTTAAAACTCCTCCAGCCATGCGCTTATATGTTTTTCATCAGACAAAGTATCGTTATCCATCTCCTGTCAAAGGTAGTTTTAATGAGTTAAGACTCTACCCAATTAGCAATGAATGGCAAAAGTGTGAAAGCTGTTTCATTCATGTCCTGCCTTCCACGCAACTTCGACAATATTTGGATTTAAATGGGAATATAGTAAACCATTTTGAAATACCCCAGGATCACTCCAAGTTAATTATTGAGAGTAGGTCTACNGTTACTACCCATTCCAGGGTCGATTTTAACGCCCTTCCTTACGGAAAGAAGATGAGTACCTTGAAAGAGATGCAAGGCCAGTCTGAAGCACGGCCATATTTACAAAGTTCATCATTCGTAGAAATCAATCCTGAATCTTGGCGTTTAGCAGTGGATGTACAAGCAGACTCTCAAGATATTTTTCAAACGGCATACATGATCATGGAATTCATTTTTCAAAACTTTGAATACTCTAATTCCATAACCTCGGTTGAAACCCATGGTAACCAAGCTTTGAAACTTCGAAAAGGAGTATGCCAGGATTTTGCCCATGCCGCTTTGGTGCTTTGTCGATGCTTGGGCATCCCTGCCCGGTATGTCAGTGGATATGTTTTCGATAGAACGCGGGATCAATCCATGAGAGGTGCAGAGGCTTCGCATGCATGGATAGAGGTGTTAGTNAACGGCTTTGGATGGTTCGGCTTGGATCCCACNAATAATCANGTAGTGGACGAAAATTATATAGTTTTAGGCACGGGCATGGACTATAAAGATGTTGCCCCCGTTACCGGCACTTATTTTGGTAAACCGCCAAAAAGTATGGAGGTGAATGTGACCGTGAAAAGAATGGATAGTTCTGACCGTTAAAAAATACCAGATTTGCTGGTTCTTGGAATAGAGTCCATCAGTTCTTGGGTATATGAAGTTTTGGGACGCAGGCAGATTTCCTCAACTTTTCCAAACTCTTCAATCCTTCCAGATNTCATGACCGCAATATCATCAGCCATATGCCTGACCACGCAAAGGTCATGGGATATGAAAAGATAGGTCAGGTTTCTGGAGATCTGAAGTTCATGCAATAGGTTCAGCACTTGTGCNTGAACCGATACATCCATGGCACTGACACACTCATCACAGACAACAAACTCAGGTTCGGTGGAAAGGGCNCGGGCAACACAAATTCTTTGTCTTTGCCCCCCTGAAAATTCATGNGGGTATCGTTTCAAGTGGTTCGATTCCAACCCGACTTCTTCAAGNAATTCAACNGCTAGATTGGAACGCTCAGANTGGTTCGCACCAATGCCATGGACCTTCATTGGCTCGGTCAAGGTTTGTTCCATTGTTAACCTGGGGTTGAGCGATGCATATGGATCCTGGAAAATAATTTGCATCTTTTTACGGAAGGAGAGCAGTTCAGAAATATTGATTTGTGCAATATCTTTACCGTCCCAAAGGATTTCTCCAGAATTAATTTGGGTAAGTCGTAAAATCGCACGTCCCAAAGTCGTTTTTCCAGAACCCGATTCTCCCACGAGTCCCAAAGTTTTCCCTTTCGAAATCTGAAGGTCTACTCCATCGACTGCCTTGACGACCTTTTGACTTTCAGCCTGAAGAAAGTGAACCGCTAAATTTTTTACCTGTAGCCAAGTAGAGTGGCTGTTTAAGTTTGAACTTTTGGAAATTGGGACTTCGGCATGAAGGGTTGGCTTGGGCGATTGCCCCATGAAATCGTCGACGGTGGGCAATTTCTCTTCCGATGTTTCGAAGGTCGGCCTGCAGGCAATCAAAGCTTTTACATAGGGATGGGAAGGAGAGGTGAAAAGTTCTTTGGTTGAGTTTTCCTCGACCACTTTGCCCCGGTACATAACCACCACACGATCTGCGATTTCGGCGACTACACCCAAGTCGTGGCTAACAAATAAAATACTGGTACCCAGTTCCTGACATAAGCTCTTGAGCAACTTCAAAATCTTGGCTTGAACCGTAACGTCAAGGGCGGTTGTGGGCTCATCTGCAAGGAGTAAGTCTGGCTTGGTTATGAGTGCCATGGCAATCATGGCTCTTTGTCGCATGCCACCAGAAAATTCATGAGGATAAGCTTTTTGGCGATCGTTGATCTTATCTACGCCAACCCGCTGAAGCATTTCCATGGCTTGTTCCNGGGCATCCTTGTGGGTTGGAACAAGGCNATGAATAATCAAGGGCTCAGCCACTTGTTCCAGAACGCTCATGTAGGGATTTAGGCAGCTCATGGGATCTTGAAAAACCATTGAAATTGATTTGCCGCGCAAGGAGCGAATGTTTTTAGAACTAGCTTGTAAAAGATTGTTTCCTCTGAAAAAGATTTCTCCACCTTCAATTTTTGCGGGAGGTATGGGAAGCAGGTTTAATAGGGAATGGCAAGTGACTGATTTCCCCGATCCCGATTCTCCAACCAAGCCTAACACTTCTCCTTTGGAAATGGAAAAACTAACACCATCCACGGCTTTCACGATTCCCTCACGGGTGTGAAAAAAGGTCTGAAGGTTTTTGATATTCAAGTCATTCATTAGTCCTTGGAGCTTTTAGGATCCAATGCATCCCGCAAGCCATCTCCGATGAAATTCAAACAAAAAAGACAGAGGCAAAAGAAGAACCCCGGGAAGATCAGAAGCCAAGGGGCGACATCCATTTTTTCCGCCCCTTCTTTAATTAGGCTGCCCCAGGAAGCCATCGGAGCCTGTACGCCAAGTCCAAGAAAACTTAAAACGGCTTCCAATAACATGACTGCTGGAACGGTTAATGTCGCATAGACAATAATCGGTCCAAGAAGATTGGGTAGAATGTGATGAAAAAGAATGCGGGCATCCTTGAAGCCAAGGGCTCGAGCTGCTTCAATGAATTCTGCACCTTTCAAATGAAGAGTTTGGGCACGGGTGATTCTCGCCATGGTCAACCACTCAACTGCCCCAATGGCAAGAAAAAGAAGATAGAAGTTACGGCCGAAGAGTACCATCAATAGAATTACGAATATCGTGAAGGGCAAAGAGTATAATATATCAACAAACCTCATCATAAAGGCGTCGACCTTTCCGCCCACATAACCTGAAATCATCCCATAGGTAACCCCAATTACAAGGGAAACCAAAGTAGCGAGCATTCCAACAGCCAATGAAATTCTCCCTCCATAACTTGTTCTGGCAAACAAGTCTCTGCCCAGGTTGTCGGTTCCAAACCAATGATTTTTATCAGGGGGCAAAAACTGACTTTCCAAGTCTTGTTCATCATACTGGAACTGGCAAAGTTCAGGTCCAAGAAAAGAAAAGAGTAAGATGAACCCAAGAATGAATAAGCTTAATAAAGCCATCCGGTTCGAGCGTAGACGCATCCATGCGTCTTTTGCCAGCGAAGATCCTTGCTCGCTTTTCATCGTTGTTCCCTAGCTTTTGGGTCCAGCCATGCCTGAAGAAAATCCACAAGCAAGTTGAGTGCTATGATTAAGGTAGCGTAAAACAAAACGGTTCCTAAAACCATGGTGTAGTCCCGGTTAAAGGCNGCAGTAANNAAGAACTTGCCTAACCCTGGTATNAAAAAAATACTTTCAATTATAAAGGATCCACTNACNAGTCCNGCNAATGCTGGACCNAAAAAAGTTACCACCGGNAGTAAGCCNCCTCTTAGGGCATGCTNGATAACCACCCGGNTTGGCGANGCNCCCTTAGCTCTTGCNGTCCTTACATAATCCTGCTTGAGGGTTTCGAGCATTCCAGCACGGGTGAGGCGAGCGATGTAAGCGGCGTAGAATAAACCAAGGGTAAGCGATGGCAAAATAAGGTCGGACCAAGAGTACCAACCCAAAGCNGGTAGAAGATTTAGCTTGGTGGAAAAAATCATGATTAAGATCGGNCCAAGCACAAAGGTGGGAAGACAAATGCCAACCATGGCAAGCCCCATAGGCAGGTAATCCCACAGGGTATTTTTTCGAAGGGCGGCAACCATGCCTGCGGGTAATCCTACGAGCAGGGCGATGAACAAGGCGGAAACTCCAAGGCCAAGAGATACCGGAAAAGCAACTCCAATGAGCTCGGAAACATCCCACCCAACATATTTAAAGGAGGGACCCAAGTCGCCCGCCAAAAGGTTTTTCATGTAGAGAAGATATTGATCAAAAAGAGGGAGATTGAGGCCGAAATGGCTTTCTAACTTCACTTTGATTTCCTCTGGGATTGCTTTTTCAGAGTCAAAAGGACCGCCCGGTGCAAACCGGGTCATAAAGAAGGTCAAGGTAGCAATAATTAGCAGTGTGGGAATCGCTTGAAGTAGTCTGGATATGAAAAAGGATTTCATCACTTTACACCATTTTCCAGATAGACATATTTATAGGGATGATGATCCAGCAAGGTTGGATACCATCCCTGAACGCTTGGATGACGTAGGGAGACCTGGACATAAAAATAAAGAGGAAGAATTGGAATTTCTTCTGCCAGCAAGTCTTCACAATTTTGAAAATGAATAAATCTTTCAGCCGGGTTGAGCGATTGCTCTGCAAGATTTAAAGCACGGTCATATTCTTGGTTTGACCAACCCGTTAGGTTGTTGCCTTCTCCGGTTCGCCAGAGGTGCAAAAAAGTATTAGCATCCACATAATCACCAATCCATCCCGCACGAGCCAGAGAATAATCTCCTTTGGTAATCGATGAAAGAAACACTTTCCATTCCATATTCGTCAATTGAATNTCCACCCCCANGCTNTTTTTCCACATGGCCTGTAAAGCTTCGGCAACTTTTTTATGACCTTCTGAAGTGTTGTAGCTTAGTTCGAAAGGGGGAAGGGTTTGAAGCCCCTTCTCTTTCAGGTATGAGTCCAATAATATTTTCGCCTGTTCCGGGTCATAACCATATCCCTTCTTTGCAGTAAATCCGCCAGTATCTGGTGGAGTGAAGCAATAAGCTGGAAGTTGACCGCCCTTCAATACTTTTTCGACCAAAAGCTTTCGATTCACCGAGAGGCTAAGGGCTTTACGAACCCTTAGATCGTCAAACGGAGGAGCCTTGAGATTAAAGCGGTAATAATAAGTTCCGAGGTAAGGCTCGAAATGGATCCACTCTGGGTGTTTTTCCTTTAAGAAGTCAATTCGGTCCGATGATACCGTTTGAGTCACATGTAAAAACCCAGTCCGGAAACCTCGCTCCTCGGTATCAGCTGTCTCAATCGGGTAAAATCGTATGGCAGCGAGTTTAGTACGGTTTGCATCCCAATATTCTTTGGATGCTTTTACTTCAATGACCGAATTGATTTTATGATCGGATAATTGAAAAGGCCCGTTTCCAATAAAATTCTGGGGTTTCGTCCATTTGGTCCCNATGCGGGCGAAAGCGTCAAATTTCTCAAGGGTGGGTTGATGCACNGGGAACCATGAATAATGATTGAGTAATTCAAGAAAATAGGGAGTCTGATTTTNTAGGGTTAACTGCAAAGAGTGAGAGTTTAAGGCTTCCACTCCGACATTGGCTTCATCCCATGTTTTTTTACCNTCATGGTAGACCTTGGCATTTTTTAAGACATGAAGCATGGAGGCATACTGAGCNCCTAAGTTGGGGTTTAGAATGCGTTTGTAAGAATAAACAAAATCATTTGCGGTTACCGGATCACCGTTGTGCCAGCGAGCCTCTTTTCGGATTTGAAAAATATATTTCTTTTTGTCTTCGGAAATTNTCCAGCTNTCGGCAACTCCTGGTAATGGTTTAAGNGTTTTGGGATCTTCACTTACCAAACCTTCGAGCAGAGCAGACAAAATATTATGGGCGGCAACACTGGTTGCCAAATGCGGGTCTAAATATTGAGGTTCCGCACCGAGGCCAAAATGCAGGATTTGTTCATCTATTGCCCGCTCTACATTGGAAGGTGCCGAGCAAGATGAGAACAGGAAATGACCNAAGATACCAACCCCNAGCAAAAGGGNAGTTTTTACAGATTGTATTAAAGATTTTTTAATATTTCGAAACTGAACAGGGTAAGGCACATGGCAAGAAAAAGGATACATTATATTTCATTTTTGAATTTCTGTGCTTTGCTCGGAGCAGGGAAGTCCCTAGAAAGTTAAATTTTATGCGAGATTATTTTATCAGAAGACTTTTATTGATTCCACCGACTCTTCTTGGAATNAGTATCTTAGTCTTTGCGATTACCAGATTGGCACCCGGTGGTCCCCTGGAACAGGCAATGATGCAGATGCAGCAGGTTTCTGAAGACGGTGGTGGGGGTTTAAATTCAGGTTCAGACCAAGCTTTGTCGGAGGATCAACTTGAACAGATGAAACGTTTGTACGGATTTGATAAACCTCATTGGGAAGCCTATTTAATCTGGCTGGGTTTGCTTCCCCGAGAAACTGAATTTCGTCAAATCCGATTTCTTGACCAGGAACTCGAATTAGCGGAGAGAGTGAGCCTGCCCAGATTTAGGTTGGTTGAACTGGATTGGGACGGGGACGGATACCTTCAACGCCAGGAAGTGCCGTCCCATTTAAATAAATACATTGATTTCTCTCGTTTTGATCAAAACCAGGACGGTGAGATTGACGGGGNGGAGGCAGATACTCCGGCTGCCTTTATTGAGGGAGCCCGGGAGAAAGTTATTCTCCAAAGAGANGGGAAGGGTGGGGTAAGGATGGAAAATTATCAAAGCTTACTTGGAAACTGGAAGATCCGCATGAAAGAAAGTGACCCAGNTAAACCCAATTTAATTCCTGTAGCTGAATTATTCATGACCCGCTATGCCGGGGTGTTGCAGGGAAATTTTGGNCTTTCCACCCGGTATGGGGAGCCAGTGCTTTCAGTGATTACCGAACGCTTGCCGGTATCCACTTACTTTGGGCTTCTTACCTTTTTGATCACCTACATAATATGCATACCGCTNGGGGTTTTTAAGGCCGTTCGACACAACACTTTANCCGATGATATTTCATCAATCCTTATTTTTGTCGGGTACGCGGTTCCGGGATATGCATTGGGTTCCCTTTTGCTTTTGTTTTTCTCAGTAAAGCTCGACTGGTTGCCCATGAGGGGATTAACCAGCAGTGGATTCAGCGAACTTTCACCTTGGGAACAGATCAAAGATTTGGTCATTCATACATTTCAGCCCCTTTGTTGTTATCTGATTGGTGGATTTGCTTTCGTAACCATGTTGATGAAAAACCACCTCATGGATAACTTGGCTTCTGATTATGTTCGGACTGCNATGGCAAAAGGGGTTTCCTTTGGCATCGCGGTTCGTAAACATGCTCTTCGCAATTCGCTGGTTCCCCTCGCAACCAATGTGGGTCATCAAGTGACCCTGTTTGTTACTGGATCTTTTCTAATAGAAACGATTTTCGATATCGATGGTTTTGGTTTGCTCGGGTTTAATTCTGTGATTGACCGGGATTATCCCGTGGTCATGGGCATACTTACCTTATCGGCCACTTTAATGCTTCTCGGGAATGTGCTTTCCGATGCTTTGGTTGCCTTGGTCGATCCGAGAGTCCGGTTTGAATAGAGGATGATTCAGATAAATCCATTAACCCTGAAAAAGCTCCGTCGATTTCGATCGATCAAAAGAGGGTTCTGGTCTTTTATAATCTTACTTTTGCTCTATGGGTTCAGCTTGGCTGGGGAGCTTTTTGTAAATAAACGAGCATTGTTGGTTTCATACGAGGGTGATTTTTATTTTCCTACCTATGGAGACCAGATAAGGGGGAAACAATTTGGACTGGATTATGATTATGAAACGGATTACCGGACCCTGAAGAAGAAATTCGAACAGGAGAATCTCGGTAATTGGGTTATTATGCCAATCATTCCCTATGATCCATATGAAATGGATTACACCCAGGATGAGTCTACCGGTTTTTCTCCTCCAAGTTGGGAAACCAGGCATTTTTGTGGAACCGATAAAACCGAACGGGATGTCTTTGCCCGCTTACTTTACGGGTTCCGAATCGCAATGACCTTTTCCTTGGGTTATCTTTTTCTGACCTATTTAATTGCAATGGCTGCGGGGAGTCTGATGGGATTTTTTGGTGGGAAGACAGATATGCTCGGATTGCGCCTAGTCGAAATCTGGGCGAATGTACCATTTTTATATATGGTGATCATCTTGGTATCTGTGATGCCGGGTTGGTGGGGGGTTGGTTGGCAAGTATCCTCTCTTTTATTCATCATGGTGCTGTTTTCATGGACCGGTATGACTTATTACATCCGAGCGGCGGTGTACAAAGAGAAGGCCCGTGATTATGTTTCCGCTGCGAAAGTAATCGGTGCGGGCCCTTTGCGAATTATTTTTCGCCATCTTCTGCCCAATGTTATTTCAACTCTGGTCACCTTTGCCCCCTTTACGATTGCCGCCGCCATTTCATCGATTACCGCCCTTGACTTTTTAGGATATGGTTTGCCTCCCCCCACTCCGAGCTGGGGGGAACTTCTAAAGCAGGCAGTGGGCAATCTTAAAACGGCTCCCTGGATTGTTATCTCGACAGTTTCCGCATTGGTTTTAACCTTAACCCTGGTTACTTTTGTGGGCGAAGCGGTAAGGGAAGCTTTTGATCCCAAAAAATTCTCCACCTATGAATGACATGAAAAAAATAAAATTCTTGGTTTCTCCAATACTTGCAAGCGGCATCCTTTTTTTTCTCGGATGCGAAAACCCAAAGTTAAAACAGCCCCGNGAAAGTTCTTCCGAACANACAGAAGGAAAACCCGATCATTCTGATCAAGTTGACCCAGAGTTTACCCGCGAACTTGCCCGTGAGTTTGCGAGGGAATTCGTGCAGGAATTTGCAAAACAAATGAATCAAAAAGGCCTTNTTTTCGATGCCAATGAATCCCTGGAAATGAGCGACAAANCATCTTTGAAAACCGGTCTTCTTGATGCGAACGGAAAACCACACCCTTTGCTCAGTCACTGCTCCGAGGATGTTCTTGAATTTTANCAAAAGAATGCGGATTGTTTTTCTATTTTATCCCCCGAGCAGATACCTGAAGATTTAAACTGGCAGGATGGTTCCAATGAAAAAGAATTTTCTTCTCCTGATGCCAAGAGGGGAGGGACTTTTCATGCGTACATGCGAGATTTCCCCCGAACTCTTAGAACGATTGGACCGGATGCAAATGGTGGGTTTCGCAGCTATCTTTTGGATAATAATGTCATCGGCTTAACCCATGCTCACCCAAATTCCGATGGCTACTACCCAGGTGTTGCCAATCAATGGGCGGTCGGCAAAGATGGTCGTACCGTTTACTTCCGGCTCGATCCGAATGCCCGTTTTAGTGACGGGAATCTGGTAAAAGCATCTGATTATTTCTTCTTTTTTTACTTCATGAGAAGTAAGCATATACAGGCACCCTGGTATAATGATTATTATGGGAAGGATAAATTTCAGCAGGTTACTCTATACGATGAACAGACTCTCTCGATTACCTTTTACAAAGCAAAGCCTGACATTGTGGAAAGGGTTTCCATTCGNCCCAAGCCGGAGCATTTTTACTCGGAGTTGGGAGGAGAATATTTAACCAAATACCAGTGGGATCCGGAACCAACNACCGGTGCCTATGTGGCATTACCGGAAAATGTGGATAAGGGGAAATCGGTTACCTTGGTGAGGCAAGATGACTGGTGGGCCAATGACAAAGCTTTTTTTCGTTACCGCTTCAACCCCGACCAAATNAAGGTAAGCGTGATCCGGGATAATGATAAAGCNTTTGAGATTTTTCTGAAGGGGCAAATTGATGCCTTCGGATTAGCNAAAACCGAATTCTGGTACGAAAAATTAAAAAATGATCACCCCTTGGTGAAAAATGGGTACATGACCAAAGTTACTTTTTTCAACCAAGCACCTCCACCCAGTTATGCGCTCAGGATAAATTCTCAAAAGGCACCGCTTGACAACCTTGATGTACGGATTGGCTTTCATCACGCAATGAATTTTGATCTNGTGCTCGAAAGAATCTTTCGNCGAGATTTTGTCCGAATGAATACGGTGGCGGATGGCTTTGGTGAAAGATCACACCCCGATCTGAAGGCACGCGGATTCTCNGTNGATAAAGCAGTAGAAAGNTTTGCCAAAGCCGGATATTCGAAAAGAGGAAAAGATGGAATTCTGATAAATGAAAGAGGAGANAAATTATCCATTGAGGTTATGACTGGTTATAAACATTTTGAAGATGTTTTGGTCGTTCTAAAGGAGGAAGCCAAAAAAGCCGGTTTAGAGATTAAGTTAAAAGTGCTCGAGCCAACTGCAGCCTGGAAAATGGCGAATGAAAAAAATCACCAGGTCATCTTTTCTGCATTTGGTACTTTTGTTGAGCTTTTCCCCCGGTTTTGGGAACCGTTTCATTCGGATAATGCGTACCAGGAAAAAGGGGATTTAAAGTACCAAAAAAACGGCGATCTAAAGCCTGGTATTACCACGAAGACGAGCACTAATAATTTCACTCAGACTGCAGTCCGTGAATTGGATCATTTGATTAATCAATACCGGGAAGAGGAGGACCTTGGCAAAATAACCACAATGGCACACCGTTTAAGTAAAATGATTCACGACCATGCCGTCTGGGTGCCTGCCTGGAAAAAACCGTGGCTTCGGGTCGGGCACTGGAGCTGGCTTCATTTCCCAGATGATTGGGGGCCCAAAGAATCCACAGATTACGAAGAATTTCAGGTTTTTTGGATTGATACTCAAGAGAAGAAAAAAATTCTCGATGCCATGGAAAAAGGAGAACCCGTTTCTACCCAGCCAACGGTTCGGGAATATACAAAATACAAGAAGTGATAAATTTTGTCTGAAACCCTAATGACTGACGAAGCAAAGAATGATTCATTATTGAAAGTGAAAGATCTTTCCGTCTCCTTTGCCACCGATGAAGGGGAAGTGCAGGCATTGGATGCGGTGGATTTTGAAGTAAAGCAGGGACAAACCNTGGGACTGGTCGGGGAATCGGGTTGCGGAAAAAGTGTCACTGCACTTTCAGTTATGCGGCTCTTACCCAGACCAATGGGGGAAATTAATGGTGGGAGTATTCTTTTCGAGGGAAAGGATTTATTGAAACTAACTCCCGATGAAATGAGGCAGGTTCGGGGAAATGAAATAGGAATGATTTTTCAAGAACCGATGAATGCATTAAATCCGGTATCTTCTATTGGGGATCAGATCAGTGAGTCTTTTCTTCTACATCAGGATATCACCAGAAAAGAAGCGTGGCAAAAATCAATTGAGATGCTGGACGAGGTCGGCATTCCAGTTCCTGAAAATCGGGTNTTTGAATACCCTCACCAGTTATCGGGTGGGATGAGGCAGCGTATCGTGATCGCGATCGCATTGGCATGTAAGCCCAAACTGATCATTGCCGATGAACCCACCACTGCCTTGGATGTTACCGTGCAGTCTCAAATCCTCGACCTTTTGCAAAGCCTTAAGGAAAAATTGGGTTCTTCCGTCCTGCTAATCACACATGATTTAGGAGTCATTGCGGAAACATGTGATCAAGTATGCGTGATGTATGCCGGTAGGATGGTTGAGCGAGCTCCTGTAAAAGAACTTTTTGCCCATCCCATGCACGCCTACACCCGCGGCCTTCTCTCTTCGATTCCCCGTCTTGACGGAATCCCTAAGACTGAGCTTTCCACGATTGATGGCATGGTGCCCAGTCTTTCCGAACTGAACTCCGGCTGTCGTTTTGCTCCTAGAAGTGGATTGGAACATTCCAAGGAACAAATAGAAAAACGNCCCCGTTTTATTGAAATAAATCCTGAACACTGGGTGGAAGCCTGCCCGGTTTGCTNAACAATATGACCGCTGGGGAAAAAATATTGGAAATCGAAGACCTCCGGGTTCACTTTCCGGTTCGGGGAGGAATTTTTAGAAGAGCTGTGGGTGCNTGCAAGGCANTCGATGGGGTAACTTTGTGTCTTAGGAAAGGGCAGACACTGGGCTTGGTTGGAGAATCAGGATGTGGAAAGTCAACGTTGGCGAAATCAGTGGTTAAGTTGCTTGAGCCAACCAGTGGNNCAATCAGATTTGGAAATAAGGAAGGAATTGCTGGTGAGTCGGAAACTAATTTTCGAAAATCTGTCCAAATGGTTTTTCAGGATCCGGCTGAATCCTTAAATTCGCGCATGACAGTGGGGACCATTATNGGAGAGCCTTTAGATATTCATCAGGTTGGCGATCCGAAAGAGAGACGGAATCGAGTTATACAATTGCTCNAACAAGTGGGGTTGCCTGAAAATGCGATCAAGCGTTATCCTTTTGAGTTTTCNGGCGGTCAGAGGCAAAGAATTGGGATTGCCCGTGCCCTCGCTTTGAACCCTGAACTTTTAGTGCTGGACGAACCCGTCTCCGCATTGGATGTCTCGGTGCAAAGCCAGGTTCTAAATTTGCTGATGGATTTACAGGCTGAACTAGGGCTGACTTACCTTCTAATCGCCCACGATCTCGCGGTNGTTAAGCATGTATCAGATATGATCGCGGTTATGTATCTGGGCAAGGTNGTTGAGATGGGACCAACGCAAGAAATCTATNAAAACCCTGCACATGCTTACACCAAGGCTCTAATTTCCGCTGTTCCAGTTCCGGATCCTACTCGAAAGAGGGATCGTATTTTAATTCCTGGAGATGTTCCTTCACCGATTAATCCTCCGAAAGGTTGTGCCTTTGGCAGTCGGATGAATTCCCCAAAATATGAGCAAAGTATTGGGCGTGAATTGAAAGTAAAACAACTTTGTGAGGGACATTGGGTGTTAGATTGCCCCTGCTGTGTAGNCTCATGATTCTAAAAAAGGCTTGCGAGATACGAAGACTGCTCTTTTAAGTAACCATTTACCCTTCTGCCTACTCCATGCGATTTTTTATCAATCGAAAATTTAGTTATCTGATCATAATCCATTTCTTGGCTCTGTCATCTTGGGGCCAAGATCCATCCAGTATGCCTCAAAGGCAGCTTCAATCCGAGCTTACTAAACTTCTGGATTCCGGAAATTATGCGGACGCGATGCCTTTCTTTGACGAGCTCAAAATTCGTGGTCAAGATGATCCCGACATTAACTATGAGAACATTGTAATTGGATCCCCNATGGTTTTCCCTTCGGGNTATATGCAGATCTATGCTAAAACCATGGATTCTAGTTATATCTCCAAGGCAGCAGAATTTTGCGGATCCTTCGTTGGAAAGTATCCAGATCATCCACAGGCAATTAAACTTTTGCAAATGCAAGATACTTTTCTGCGGATGGATCAAAAATGGAATGAAGCCGTTCAAGTTATCGAAAAACTTCTCGACCCTGCCCAAGCTTTTCGGAAAAAAATTGAAGAAGAAGGGAAGAGGAGCGAGATGCTTAATCTGTATTTGGGTAGAGCTCAATGCTACCATACCCTTCAAAATTGGGTTAAAGGAGAAGTTGCCTTCCGAGAACTGCTGACCAGGGCAGATGAAGCAAGGGATGAAGATAAAGCAGCCTATGCTATTTCCTGCCTCACTGAAATGTTTGTGGTTACCAAGAGGGTGGACGAAGTCTTTCCTTTACTTCCTCGGTTATCTGAAGAGACTCCCGCCCGGTATGATATGAGGTTGAATGTTAACTTGATGCAGGGTGGGGATCAACTGAAAGAGAAGGGAAGATTTGTAGAAGCATCTCTGTTGTATGCCTTAACCATGACTGCAGAGGAGGTGAAAAATTATTACACGGATCGGATCGCCCGTATCTCAGCTGAAAAAGGCCGATTGTCATCCTTTCTAAAAAATCCAAATTTGCCCAAGAGGCGGTTGTCGATTTTACGGGACAAAGATAATGCTTTGACCATGAAGTTAACCACGGCAAAAAGTCACCTCGCCATNGCCGAGAAAACCGCTTCATTCACCACCAATTTGAGATGGAGCAAGGCGTCCAACTTTCAAGACACCAAAAGATTTTGGGAATCCTTTTGGGGTTTCTACTGGCTCTATAAAGAAGACCCCGAGAACGAGCTGGCGGAAGATTTTATCTACGCTGCCTTTGCATCTGCAAATACAGTAAAATTCGTGGAAAAATCAATTGAGCTTGGCGAGCAATATTTAGCCAATAAAAATTGGCTCAAGTATGGCTCGGATGTAACCAATATCATGGCAAATGCTTACAGGCTTGAGGCTGAAAACCAGGCAGCGATTGCAGAAGGTCTTCAAACGGCACTGTCCACCCTCGACAAGGAAAAAGCTGCAAGAGCCAAACAAAAATCGGAAGAACAATATCAGCGGTTTTTTGAATTATGTGATCGATTTTTGGAAAAAGATCC